>DATNRD010000512.1:0-7972 GCA_036703665.1 Candidatus Obscuribacterales bacterium | reverse complement strand
CATCCTCTTACTGAGCCACCTCCTTACTGTCATCCTCCTTACTGTCATCCTGAGCCACCTCCTTACTGTCATCCTCCTTACTGTCATCCTGAGCCACCTCCTTACTGTCATCCTCCTTACTGTCATCCTGAGCCGCGCAGCGGCGAAGGATCTCGTCTACAGTCCGTGACGCGAAACTGAGATTCTTCGGTCGCGCAGCCTGCCCTGAGCGGATGCTGTGAATGCGAAGCCAGGCTGCTGCTGCATGCGAAGGGCTCCCTCAGAATGACAAGTTCGGCGTAGATTAGCGTAGTCAAAGTGATGGGCAGACACCAATCTCTATCCCCGGGCGGCGAGTATAGCACGCCGAAATGAGCCTGCCATCCGGGTTCAGATATGTGCCATGGTTACCTGCGCGACACCACTCATCCTTTAGATCGATTACGCAATTTCTAAATAGGCACTGCGGGCGATGTTGCCGGGCCAGCGCTACGGGTATTGTAGCTTTCAGAAGCCGACGCCATGGGAGTCGCGGCGAAAATCTATGAGGGGTAAGGAAGATGACTGGAGTTACCCAAACGCAGCTCTGGAAGCTGTACATAGGCTCAGCCAAGCACGCCTGTGAAGCCGGTAATTATGAGGATGCCGAGAAGATCCTTACCAATGCGCTACAGGAACTGGAGGCACTCCTCGACACTCGGAAAGTACTCTTCGCGGAGGCGCAGGCTACGCTGGCACATGTCTATCACCGGACCGGACGCTACGCTGAAGCCGAGTCGCTGTTCGAGTGGGCGCTGGCGATCCTCGAGACCGCCCTCGGGCCGCAGGACCCGGCGGTGGCAAGACTCCTGTCCGACTTTGCTTCGCTCTATGTCGAATGGGGACGCCTGAACGAAGCAGAGACGCTTCGCAAGAAAGCTCTCGAGATAGTCGAAGCTGCCTATGGAGCCGACAGCCCGGAGGCAGCGCTGTATGAAAGTGACCTGGCTACGCTCTACACCGTGGAAAGCAAGTATTCTCTGGCTGAGCCACTCTACCGCAGGGCGCTCGAGGCAAGGGAGCGCGACCTTGGAGCCGATCATCCTGACACGATAACGAGCATCTCTCAGCTTGCCCTTGTGGCTTACCTGCAGGGCCGATTCCAGGAGGCTGAAGCTCTGTACCGGCGCGCCCTGTCCGCGAGGCAGAAAGTGCTCGGAGAGGAGCATAGAGAGACTGCCGAAAACCTCAACGAGCTTGGTCTGGTGCTTTGCGCTCAGGGCAAGCATGCGGAAGCCAAGCCGCTGTGCAAGAAAGCGCTGGAAATCAGGGAGAGGCTGTCCGGCGCTGAACAGCTGGATCTCGCTTCGTGCTTCAGCGAGCTGGCTGATGTCTACTGCAGCCAGAACAGGTTTTCCGAGGCGGCACCGCTTTGCGAGCAGGCTATGGAGATAAGGCAGGGTCTTGCTGACACCCCCCCGGTCGACCCTGCCGTCATCCTGCAGAAGTTTGCCTACCTGTTGCGCAAAGCCAGGCGCGAGGACGAAGCGAGCAGGCTCGAGGAGCGAGCCAGGCAACTGATAGCGCGAGCGTCCTGAGACCGAGATTAGATGGACCGTTTCAGATATTCGGAAACAAGAGAGGGAACCCATGAGTACATCCTATGAACAAGCCACCGTTGGGCAGCTTGTCGCAGAACGTCCTGCGCGTGCGCGCGTCTTTGAGGCGCTGGGCATCGATTACTGCTGTGGAGGGAAAAGGCTGCTGTCCGAGGTCTGCTCAGAAAAGGGGCTGGCGCTGGAGGCGGTTTTGCGCGCACTTACCGAGCAAGACATCGCTCCGGGCGAGGATGGTACCGACTGGTACAAGGCAACCTTGAAGGAGCTGACCGAGCACATAGTCAGCACATACCATGAACCGTTGCGGAATGAGCTGCCTCGCCTCCATCAGCTGGCCAATAAGGTGGCATCGGTGCATGGCGGCCGCCACCGGGAGCTCAAGGAAGTGCGCGATATTTTCGAGAGATTCAGGGTGGCGCTGGAAGCGCACATGGACAAGGAGGAAATGGTGCTCTTCCCCATGTGCGTGCAATTGGAACAATCGAAGCGGGCGCCTATATTCCACTGCGGGAGCATAGGCAACCCCATCCGCGTGATGACCTTTGAGCACGATGCGGCCGGCAGCGAATTAGCCGCCATGCGCAAACTGACTGGCAACTACACGCCGCCGGCAGACGCCTGCAACAGTTATCGGGCCCTCCTGGACGGACTGGCGGAACTTGAAGCCGCGATGCACGAGCACGTGCACAAGGAAAACAACATCCTCTTCCCGAGGGCAGAGGCCATCGAGGCCGGCCTGGCAGCCAAGAGCTGAGCAGGCTTGGCGCCTCCTGTTAACGGCGATCGCGCTCGGGGGGTCTGTGAGGGCAGCTAACGACAACTGCCGTCTCGCACCTCTCCTGCTCTACCGGACACACGCACGTCGATCCGAGCCAGCGGCTACCGAGCACCTTCAAGCTGAGCAACACTTCGTACAGTTCCCTTCCTTTCGCGGTCAGGCTGTACTCGACACGCAGAGGGGTGTCGGGATAGACCGTTCTTTTTATAAGACCCTGCTCCTCCATGGCTTTCAGCCGTTCTCGCAAAGTTTTCATGCTGAGTCCCGGGATCAGTGAAAGAAAGCGTCTGGTGCGCGTCGGTCTGATGAACATTTCGCGCAGAATCTCAATCGTCCACTTGGCGCTGAGAATGTCTAGAACATAGATAATTGGGCACAATAGCCCTGTCCCGACTTCTTCCGCGGGAGTATTGTTGATGGTTTCTGCTTCCACAGTAGGTTTCCTCGCAGCAGCTCCAGATGGCAAGTTACCACAGGAATACCACCCGGACGTCCACCTTTCGGCTGATTCACGTGGTGGTGCCGATGTCACCAGGGGCCGCGTTGTCTGTCGGAGACAACGTCAGGCATCCGTCGAAGCACTCCCTGGCATAACTGCCGACGCAGCCCAGGATGCCGATTGTTACCTGGCGGTTATCAGTCTCGCGGATGATTGGTCGCGCCTGCAGGACGACTTCATTTCCCCTGTGACAAGGGGAGGACTACCTTGAACGTCGTCCCGGCTCCTGGAACGGACTCACAGGTGATGACCCCGCCGTGTGCGCGTGCAATCTGGTGACATAAGCAGAGCCCTGTGCCAGTTGTAGCCGGATGGCGTCCGTTGGCTGAGACTTCGTAAAACCGGCCAAACAGTCTGCTTATATCCTCGGCTTCGATTCCCCTCCCATCGTCTTCGATTCTGAGCACGATGTGCTCTGCGCCATTCTCGACAATCAGACGCACCGTTGTTCGAGCGTGCTCGACCCCGTTTTGAATCAACTGCTCGAGAAGAGTCGTAATCTCGCCTGTGTCGCACTCCAAATGAACATCCCCAGTACCTGGCGCTACGGACAGACAAATCTTCCTCGCTTTGGCCACCGGAGCGAATTTGTCGACAATATCCACGATAATCGGGGAAAGGAGCTGCCTTCGAATGTCTAACTCCTTGATTCCGTTTTGATATCGATATACCTCCACCAGGTTGTCGACCAGAGAGTTGAGCTTCTCGTTGTTATCCAGGAGGAGCTTAAGGATGTTCTCCTGTGCCTCTCCGAGCTCACCGAAAGCCCCCTCGAGGAGCAACGAGACTGTACGCCGGCTTGCGAGTACCGGAGTCTTCAGCTTGTGCTTCAAGGCCGAGATGAAATCTTCCCTCTGATGCCTCAACTCCGCCTCCATCCGTGCGCGTTCGGTCACATCGGCAAGTGTGATAACCGCACCCAGGCGGTTGCCGTTCGACCGGATGGGCTCGGCAGTCCAGACTATAGTGACCTCTTTTCCGTCCGGTCGTTGAAATATGGCCTCGCTGTCCTGAACAGACTTCTTGTAAAGCACCGCTTCGCTGACGCTGACAGAATCCGGGCGATTTCCGTTTCGGAACCTTTGTGCAAGCACGCTGGCTTCCTGCCCGATAATCTCGCAGCCGTGAACGCCCAGTATCTCCTCAGCCCTCGGGTTGATTGAATGGATGATGCCCGTCTCGCCTATTTCAAGCACCCCGTCGCCCATAGAACTCAGAATCGCATCAAGTCGCCCCTTTTCCTGTTCCAGCGCTTGACCGGCTCGAGTCAACTCGCTGGTCCGCAGTTCCAGTTGCTCCGAGAACTGATCGCGCAGACGGAGCAGCTCCTTTTCCTTGCGGTTCATAATCCACCACACGAAGACCATACCGCCGGTGGTGGCCACGAACCCGCGAGCCAGGTGCACAGTGCGTGTCACCGGTTCAGATAGTCCGGGGGCAGCGAGCCGTTCGACCAGGTCCAGGAGTACAAAGACGAAAAAGGCCAGAAGCATCCCAACGCCGATAATCGCCCGTGGCGACAGCGTGCGCACATCGATCAACAACCGCCGTGCGGCCCGCCTGCCCTGCGCTACAAGTAGACTGTCATCCCTGGACAAGAACCGCTCTCCTCTGCTCGCGAACATGGTTCAAAGCCTCCCCGGCGGACATACCAGCCCCCGCATAATGCAGGTTACGACAAAGCCGCAAGCCGCACATCATCCCAAATAGCCATTTTAAGGACGAATACGAAGGACTGATTACCGCCGGGTTAGTTTGATCCTTACTTAATCTCCGCCCAGCCTGCGCTCCAGGAGCACGTTGATTCCGCGGATAAAGTTGGACAGTCCAAAGACCAACGCTACGGTTGCCGCCAGGGCCAAAAACACGTGGACCTTCTCACGGCTGAGGTTGTTTACGAACAGGCGCCATGGCTCGCCGTGAAACTGGTTGAGCGGATCGGTCCCTTCGGCGTACTCTAGCGAGTCGGGGATGCCATCACCGTCGAGGTCGCTCTTTGTGCCCAGCGCCTCTACCAGCTTTGCCGGATCATTGCGCAACTCGAGGACCTTCGATTTTCCCAGCGCCTTTATGATGTGATTCCCAAATTCGTTGAGGATGGGGCTGTCGACATCCTGTCCCGGCTCCAGCGCCGCCCGTGCCTTATTCAAACGAGCCATCTCGCTTTCGCTCAGGCTGCCTATCTGCCCGTCCCCGTCCCCAATAGGGCCATCAGGGCTGACGTGGCACATGGCACAGTTGGTGGGACGCCCTGAGTGCTTCTCTGCAAAGGTTTGAAACTCCGGGTACGCAACTGCAGCTGCAGCCGTGCAGAAGAGTGTCACGATGGCTGCGGACGCCGCCCGGGCCAGACACTCGCTCAGAAGCCCTCCTCGGCGGGCGGCTGGCATGCGAGCCCTTCGCATGCTCGAGCAGCATGGCTGCGCACCATGTAGAATCCAGGCAGGACAGGCTCTGGCACCACGCAGCCGGACCCCGCCCCTACGATCCTGGCCGGAAGGACGTGGTCCACCCGTACAATGGCTACTTTCCAACTCAATTGTCAGACGCATGGGCTGTCCTCTTTTAATCATCCTTTGATAGCGTGATAAATGGCTTCGCCGAAGACGGTCATGATCACCAAATAAAAGGCGGCTCCAATGGCGATAAATGTCAGGGTTTTGCGACTGGTGCCCTTGAAGATCCAGGGAACCAGGAAGAGGCCGATTGACAGCACTGTCATCCCGAGCATGATTGTCCAGAAGGGCAGTAACTCCAGCGGGAAATAGACGAAATAGAAGTACCATTCCGGCTTGATCCCGGGCGGAGTCGAACCAAGCGGGTTGTACGGCTCCAACAACGGATAGGGCAAGAACGACTCAAATGGCAAGCAGAGAGCCAGCACGAAGAGCACCAGAAATGCCACCGCCCAGACCTCCAGGTCCTTGGAGAAGAAAATCGGGAAGAAGCGTTCCTTCCGTTTGGAGGCGACATCAACACCCTGGCTCATGCCGTGAAGCTGGACCTGCAGCAGGTGCAGTCCTAATACACCCACAAACAGCATGGGAAGAATTACCACGTGGAGAGCATAGAATCTCCCCAGGGTCGATTGCCCGACACTGGCCTCGCCCTGGAATGTCTCTCTCAGCGTCTTCGGCAGTTCCGACAGAGCCCCGGGCAGATAAGCCCCGGCCTCCTCGATGGATTGCAATCCTACTTTGGTAGCGTTCACCGCTATCTGGTTCCAGGGCAATAGATAACCCGTAAAACCGAAGGTAAAGGTCAGAAACAGGAGCAACACTCCGGCAATCCATGTCAACTCACGCGGCTTTTCGAATGCCTTCATGGCAAATGACGTCAGAAGGTGCACGACAACAAAGAAGATCATGCAGGACGAGGACCACGCGTGCATATTACGTATGAGCGCGCCACAGGCGACATGCTTCGTAATGTACTCGACCGATGCATAAGCATCGCTTACGGTCGGCTGGTAGTAGAACAGGAGCAGCAGTCCTGTTACTGCCTGAATCATGAAGAAGAACAGCGTGATACCGCCGGTGTAGTATCCCCAGGTCATCTTGTGAAGAGGAACTTCTTTCTTCTCCACCAGCGAATGGAAGTCCATCTTCTCGACGGGGAAGCGGTCCGCCAGAAAGTCCGTGACTCGGTTGAGGGGTTCACTGCGCATCATGCTTCCTCCGTTGCCTCATGATATTTGGCGATGAACACGCTGTAGGTGTCCAGCTTGCCCGAGTCGGGGCTGCCGGTCAGCTTGCCGTTCGGGTGCTTGCTGGCCACCATCTTTCCGTCCTGATCCATGAGCACCCATCCAATGTGCGCCAGCGGGGCCTTTGCCGGAGAATCAGCATTGGGCATGCCGGTGTGTATATCGAAGTACGACACGTGGCACGGGCACAAGAGCTTGCCCTGCGAATCGCAGTCCGCGCCAACAGTGCAGCCCAGGTGCGTGCACTTTGCGGAAATGAGCAGGGGCAGCCCGTCGGTATCTTTGAAGGCCAGCGCCGGGCGCATCTCGTAATCGATGAAGTACTTGCCTTTGGTCGGCGTTAGCTCTGAAAGCCTGGCTACGAAGATGTAATCGTTCTGCTGGCGCTCCAGCTCATACTTCTTCTGCTCAACCGTTTTCTCGAGCCGTTTCACCCGGGTCGCCATCAGCTTGGTTTCCTCCTTCTCCGGAAGCCTGGGGCCGAAGAAGAAGCGGAAAATCTTGTCGGCTGCGCCGACGGAGAAAAGCGTGCCACCGGCGACCACGCCGACAGCACCCTTCAAGAAGTACCGGCGGGCTGCCTCCCGCTCAACTCTTACCACGGCGCCTTCCTCACGCCTCGGGTTGGTCCATACCACCTTCTGCGGTGCTCGGAACAGGTAATCCAGGGGAAGCGCAAACATGTGCACCAGGCGGGAGAAGGGAATGAGCAAAATGATCAGCCAGGCCAGGAGTATGTGTCCTTTGATCACGGGGGGCATGGCAGCGACATAGGCGGCATCCGGCTGCAATGTAAGCAAGCTCCAGACGTAGGGACCAGCGGAGGCAGTCGACCACATGGCTCCCCACCGGTACAAAAGGGCCGTCAACAGGCCAAGGATGATCTGGACGAGCAAAAGCGTAAGGATGACCAGATCCATTGCCGACGTCACCGCCTGAATGCGAGAGGAGGTGACCCGCCGAATGACAAGAACGGTCAGCCCTACAATCGCCAGCACAGCCAGGGCGACGCCGGCCGTCTCGGTGGCATACAGAATCGTCTGGTTCTGCATCAAGGCCCGCCACATGCCTGGGAACAACAGAGCCGCCAGGTGGGCCAGCACTATAAGGCCGATGCCGATGTGCCAGGGAAGCGATCCCCATACAAGTTGCTTGCTCTCCAGAAACTGCGATGAAAGCGCCGACTGGGTGAATGATTCAGACCGCAGCCGGTAGATTGTCCCCAGAATGCACGCGGCAATCGCAATGTAAGGCAAGCCTACGAACAGGAATGAGTCAATCATCTCCACTCTCCTTCGGTGCCCGAGCCAGAACCAGTTGAATGGCGCGCATTGCCGGAGCGTACAGGTTGTCCGCTCCTTCAAGCTTCTCCACCATTTCGCCCACGGGCTTCTCCAGGCAATACTCAACGA
>DATNRD010000511.1:0-4893 GCA_036703665.1 Candidatus Obscuribacterales bacterium | reverse complement strand
AGCATGTTCCGGAACACCTCGGTGGTCATGACCACGACCGGTGCTTCACGGTTGATGGAGATGTCGCCCGTAAGCAGCCCGACACCAGTTTCACCGTATTTCTGCCGGAAGTCGAAGAACTTCTGGTTGGAAAGCGCCTTAAGGGGGGTTGTGTAGAAGCAGCGCTCGTTGCGCGCCAGGGCCATCTCCACGGCATATTCGGCGATGACAGTCTTTCCCGAGCCAGTCGGGGCGCAAACTACTACGCTCCGTCCCTCCTCCAGGTGACCAATGGCCTCCAGCTGAAAATCGTCAAGCTCAAATGGGAAAAGATTGCCGAGATCGATAGACAAAGCGCGAAGGGAAAGCCCCCAGGACCCTGATTACACGACTCATTCTAGCGCAGGGGCACGGCGCGGCAGCGGCCCGTCTGCCGCCCGGGCACAAAAACAAGGCCAGACGTGCGTCTGGCCCGGCTTCCTGTTGTGGTCGGGACGAGAGGATTCGAACCTCCGGCCTCACCCACCCCAAAGGTGCGCGCTACCCCTGCGCCACGTCCCGGCTCGGCGTATTAATTATAACGCTCCGTCGGCTTCCTCCGTCGGCGGCTGGGACGCCTGCCCCTCCGGGGGCTTCCAATCTATTGCTGCGAGCCAGTATCTGCCAGGGCACGAAACTCCGACTTGACCGCCTGAACCTGGGCGGCCGCGTTCTTACCGTGCTTGATTACAAATGCTGCGCCTACGCCTATGGTTACGATACAAACGGCTATGCAGAGCCTTTCCATTAACGACTGATCGTCTTGTTCTCCCGGCATCCCTGGACCTCCCAAGCGCGTTGACGAGCGATTCGGCACGCGCACTAACCTGCCCAAGCCTCGGCTCGGGCATTCCGCTGGGATGCTCGGCCGTCCTGCTTACAAGGACAACAATAAAGCCCAAATCGATGGCAATGGCAAGCCCTTTCACCAACGACTTTTCAATATGATTCGTGATCTCCCCACTCGCCTGATGCCGGCGAGCGAACCCGGTTGGAGATCCCGGCACCATATTCGGTGGCACCCGCCGTTGGCGAGGCAACGCGAAAAGTCCGGTCTAGATGACCGCTGGGCGCACGTAGCGTCGGCGCGCCTGGACCCGATGAGCTCTATTCGGGCAGTCGCCAGCCGGCACCGTAGCAGTCCGTACCTCAGGCTCGCTTGCCCTTTGATAGTGGCTGGTATCGATGGACGGAATATCTCTGAACCAGGGGCTCAGGTGGACAAACTCGCGAATCCTGAGCTTCAAAATTGCTTTGAGATGGGTGTCCAGATGCTCGAGACGAACGAAAGATTCCTTAGAAAGCCTAGACGACATGGAAACCCTCTTAGAATCCCTGCCCACAGCCGGCTGTCTGTTGTGGTCCAAGACCACTCCTTCAAGGCGGCTCGATAAGCCGCCTTCACGCCAGCCCCACACGAACCAAAACGCTGAGAATCTTACCAGACGTTAATCCTGTGTCAATAATGACAACAACCAATCTAATGTTGCTCCTTTAATACAATGTCGCGCCTTTTAATATGCGCTCCATTTCTATCGGGTTGAGCGAGTAGCTCCTGGCTGTATCTGCATCTAAGAATCCCTCGCGGTAGGCGTTGTAAATGGCCGCATCCATCGTCTGCATGCCATCGAAGGCACCGTTGCGAATGAATTCGTGAATGGCCTCAATCTCCCCGCGCAGAATGGCTTCTTGAATGGTGAGCGTGTTGACCATGATCTCGTGCACCGCCATTCTCCCTCCCTCGATGAGCGGGACCAGCTGCTGGGCAACGACCGCCTTCAGGGTGAGCGCCAGCTGCATCCTGATTGCATCTTGCTCTGCTGGGTCGAATGCACCGAGAATTCTCTGTATCGTCTTGGGCGCCGAAGAGGTGTGCAGTGTCGAAAGAACCAGAATGCCGGTCTCGGCCGCCTTCATGGCATAGAGCATGGTTTCCCGGTCGCGCATTTCGCCGATCAGCAGGACGTTGGGGTCGGCTCTGAGGGCCGAGCGCAGCGCCGAGCTGAAGCTCTTCGTGTGATAGCCGATCTCCCGCTGGGTAATCACCGACTTCTTGGGCCGGTGCACAAACTCGATGGGATCCTCCATCGTGTAGATGTGCAAAGCCTCACGGCGGTTGATGGCGTCGATCATGGCCGCCAGCGTCGTCGACTTACCGGCACCGGTCACACCGGTCACCAGCACGAGGCCGTTGCGGGAATGGGTGAGCTGCTCGATCACGGGCGGCAGGCCTAGCTGTTCGATGGTCGGCACCTCCAGGGGCACGATACGCATGGCACAGCCGACCGAGTCGATGTCCGTGTAAAGGTTTACCCTCACCCTGGCCTTATCGCCAAAGACAAGGGCCGTATCGAGTTCCATGTTCTCTTCAAATAGCTGCTGCTGCCTGCGGTTGAGCAGCCCGATCATCGTCGAGCGCAGCGTCTCGGCGTCGTAGACGGGCAGACCGGAAACCGACCTGATGCGCCCGTCGATGCGAAAGACCGGCGCCATGTTGGCTTTGAAGTGGATGTCTGAGGCCTTGAATTCAATGGCCAGGTCGAGGATCTCTTCCATCGACACCGGCAAGCTTCGAGAAGATAAGGACATCTGGTTGCGAGCTTCAGAGGATTTCAGTGGTAAGCAGGTCCTTGAGCTTGGTCATGGCGCTGCGCATGGCGCGCGACACCCCCATCTCCGATATGCCCAGTTTCTTGGCTGTTTCTTTTTGTGTCAAGTCGTAGAAGTAGACAAATTCCACAACCTGCCTGGTCTTTTCCCCGAGACGCTTGAGCGCCTGGATTAAAAGCTCCCGGTCCTCCTCGGCCAGCTGAAAGTCCTGATACTTCCTGTCAGCTACCATCTCCGACAGCGCCCTGGAGTCGTCCCTGTCGTCCTGCTCGTCGCGCGAGTCGAAAGACTCATAGTGGAAGCAGGCATCCCAGGAACGCTGGGCGTCACATATTTCCTGCACGGAGTAGCCCGAGCGCTCGGACAGCTCAGCCAGCGTGGGCGCCCGTTGGAGCTCACGCGAGAGCGTCTCCTCGAGCTGAGCGATGTGGGTGTTGATGTCGTTGAACTTACGCGGGACTTGCACGAGCGAGGAATGGTCGCGCAGGTAATGGCGAATCTCCCCCTTGATGTAGCAGGAGGCAACCGTCTTGAAGCTGGCCACCCTGGCCCTGGCAGGATCGTAATAATCGATTGCCTTGAGCAGACCTATGGCTCCAACCTGCTCGAGGTCTTCCAGCAGGTCCGGCCTGAAACGGCTGTACCGCCTGGCAATCTGGCTTACCAGCGGCATGTACTTGCTGACCAGCGTGTCTCTGTCCGCTGGTCTCAGGTGCCTCCCAGCAAGTTCCGGTTTGATCACGGTCTCCGCTCCTTCGCCCCCTCCACTGACATCCCTGAACCCGGTTGTTCCCCCTATCCAGCCGTCTTAAACCGGGAAAACCGGGCCCCGAAAGACCCTTAGAAAGTTCATATATCTCTTGAATTCCGTTAAAATTGGACGTGATGAGGCAAGGACGGATTTGCCGGCCTGCTTTCATTAGCTAAATGTAAGGCGGTGTGATAGGTTGACCGGAAGCGTGACCCAAAAAACCGTAAGGGCGTTTGAACGCCTGGTTCAGCTCTGGCGGCAGATATCTATTCAGAAGCAGCTCCTGCTTCTCGGGTTGGTGTCCATCTCAGCCCTGGTTACCTTTACGGCCTGGGTGCTGGTCGACCGCACTCAGGCGGTGATCAACCGGTCAGTCGAGCAATTCGGTCTGGCTCTCGCGCACGCTCTGGCGCGTGGCGGCGCTGAGGCGCTGTCCAACACAGGCAACCTGGAGGGACTCAAGTATTACGTGCTGACCGAGATGGGTCAGACGCCGGCCATCGCTTACATAGTCTTTTCCGACCGCAAAGGCAACGTGCTGCTCGATAGCCAGGCGCTTCCGACCAAAAAGGGAGATTCATCCAAGATATACCCTATCTACCGCAACCGCGGGAGCCTGGAAGTTCCCGGGGTTTACGCCAGCCCGGCCGGCTATCGCACGCTCATGAACATAGCCGTGCCGATGAGGCGCAACAACCAGGATCTGGGCGTTTGCTGGGTGGGTCTGGACAGCTATGCTTTCACCATACTGGGAACGCCCCGCGAGACGAGGTACTTCCTCTTCTCGATTTTCGCGCTTGTCTGGTTCCTGGGTGCGCTGTGCCTGGCGGTCAATTACGCGCTGATAAATCGCCCGCTCAAGGCGCTTTCGGAGGGCGCCAGCCAGATTGCCGCCGGGCTTTTCGGTCATCAAGTCCCCAGCCAGCGAGCCGGGCGAGAGATCGATCAGGTGGTCAACGCCTTCAACTACATGTCCAACCGCCTGCAGCAATACGACAAGCATAATGTGGACACCCTGATGTCCGAGCGCAACAAGTTCATCTCCGAACGCAACAAGCTCGAACTCGTGCTCATGTCCATCGCCGACGGCGTGGTTGTGTGCGACAGGGATAACAAGGTTCAAATCGTAAATGCCGCTGCAGCGCAGCTTTTCGACAAAGACGCCAGCGAGCTGCTGGGCAAGCCGCTAGTATTCTGCACCGAAGGTCCGGACAGCCCGCAAATCTGCCGCACCATTCAGGCATTTACAGACACGGTGTCTCCCGGGAGGCTGGAGTCCGTCGTACAGCAGCTCCATCTGGCCGAGCGGACCATCCGGCTCCACATCGCGCCGCTTATCCTGAACCAGGAGTTTCTCGGCTCGGTGATGATCATGCAGGACATCACGCGGCAGGCTGAACTCGAGCGCATGAAAAACGAGTTCATCAGCAACGTCAGCCATGAGCTTCGCACGCCGATTACCTCCATCAAGAGCTATGTTGACACCCTGTGTAATCACGGCGAGAAGCTCGACC
>DATNRD010000510.1:0-4029 GCA_036703665.1 Candidatus Obscuribacterales bacterium | reverse complement strand
GGCGGGGCTGGCGAAACCAACACGCCGGTGCCGCAACCGGACACGGAGACCAGGACCGCCAACGACAAAAAGTTCACCAACGCTCAGAACATCACGGTGTACAAACCATTCATGCCGCTAGCTACCACGGTAGGAGGCGTTAACTTAGACTTCACCCTGGCCGCGGTGGGGGATGCCCCGCAGCTGGTTGATACCAGCAAGTTCGTGGTGCTGGGTAGCAACACCTTTTTCCCTTCGGTGGTCAAAATAGAGGCCGATGAAAGGTTCACCTCCATCGCCCCGAAGGAAGGCGCAGGAGGAACCGGTGAGAGAGCCTCGCACACAGTGCACGTGGCAGCCTGCGCTCAAGCCGGCGGCCCACGCGTCACGCACCCATCGGGGGTACTGCTGGTGGACTTCCCACAGGGCTTGCCACCCGACAACGCAGCGGTAGCACCAAACGGGGGCAACATCAGCTTCGCCAGCGTGGCAGACATAATGAATTCCTCGCAGCTGCAAGCTGACGCCACCCAGAACACCCCCTCGCCGTGTCGGGGATGGAATGCCCGCGGCCGGTGGCGAGTAGCCAAGGACGGACCGATCCCTGGTGGGGGAGCTCCTGATCCCAACTCGAACTTCCACGGACGAAGGAGGGACGACCCGGCAGTGGCTCTGGCGTTCGAGGTATATGACTGGCTGAAGTCCTGCGGACTGCGCCCGAACATTGACTCAGCCAAGAGCGCTCTGAGGACTAACCTGCGTGGTCCAATTGCTTACGGCCAGCGGTTCATCTACACGGCAAACGGCGTGTTCACCGATACACCTGCCTACGCCCAGCCAAGCGGAAGCACCGAAGGGGCGACCACCGCCATCATGGACCTGGTTGTCGACGAGTCGCAATTAGAGCAAGGAGCCGACCCGCGCGACTGGCAGAACTGGAATAGAGATCCCGCCGCCTACAACAACCAGATGGATACTTTCCGGAGTTACATCGACCCGGGAATCATCATTGCTGAGGATTCGCCTGACACCACAAGGATGGGGACTTACGATCCGGAAACGGGAACAACCACTGTCGATGCGGTGATCAGCTATTCAGCCGCTGTAACCACCACGAACACAAACGCAGCGGCGGCATATGCCAACGCCAAGAAAGTTGCCGATGGGGCGGCAGGTGAGATTGGCAAGCTGGACAGCCAGATCCAGGGCGCCAAATCGGCCAAAGGTAACTTGCAAAACGACAAGAATGCCAAGGAGCAGGAGCTGGCCAGCGTGGCTGACGACCCCAACTCCACGGCCGACGACCAAAGGAGACAACAACTACAGCAGGAAATCCAGACCCTGGAAGCATCGATTCAGCAGGAAGACGCCAAGATTCAGGATCTAGAAAATCAGAAAAAACCGCACGAGGCAGCGAAGAAGAACGCTGAGAAGTGCATGCTCAACGCCATGTACTTCGGTGATGTCTCCAAGGCAATGTGGGAAAACATGCAGGCTTTGAGCTCCTCGCCCGATCCTACTGAGGTGGTGAAGAATGCGCACTACAAGGTGAAGGGAACCATGGACTTCTTTCCAGTTACGCAGGTACCGGATGAGAACTCCATTAAAACCGGGGCCGCATGCCCCACCGGGCAGCCAGCAAACTGTCCTGGTCCCAGGGACTATCTGGCAGAAGCTGACAGCAACGGCAAGTCTCAGTGCTATGTGTTCAAATCGACTGAACCGGTTGTAATCGGACGACGTCCTTCACAAGACATGTTCGTGCAGCCGGCTCTTGCTCAGGGCTCCGTGCCCCCGGTCGGGCGTTCGTTCGTCTTTGCTGTCGATGGCGACGTCAGCAGGAAGACGGGCGGCAAGGGCAGAGTCATCTTCCAGCGAGTGCCAGGTAATCCATTCTCGAACATGGCATTGCTGAAAGGACAGGCCTTGCTCAACGCTCCCAATTCGCTGGTCACGAGGGCACCAGGTACCACTGCTGAAATCGTCTGGTCCTCCCAGGCTATGGACTTGTACGCCAACGGTGACGGCGATTACGCAGCCGACCCGAACACGCCGGGCTACTCCGTAAACCCAGGCGACTGGTGCCACCGGGACTCCTTCGGGCTGAGGCTCGGCACCGATGAGCCCTGCCAGGCACTGGCCTGCCAGTGGCAGGTCAACAGCCCCATGCCGCGGTGCCCAGCCGGAGTTAGTTGCTGCGGCACGACCATGGTCCAGCGTGCCGACGGTACATTGGTTGCGGAAATCAACCCGTGTCCACCACCACCGCCCCGCGGACACTAAGACCGGCGGGCTGACCTCCGCTGTCAGAAGGCAAAGCGCCGGATATCCGGCGCTTTGTTTTTGGTATGCCGCCAGGGTTAGAGCGACTTGAGGAAGGCAAGCAGATCTTCCTTTTCTTTCTCCGGCAGCCTGGCGAAGTTGTCCCGAACCTTGCTGGCCTGCCCGCCGTGCAGCATTATCGCCTGGGTCAAATCCCTCGTCCGGCCGTCATGGAGGTAGAACTTCTTAAAACGCAGCCCCCAGAGCGGGGTCGTACGCCATTCGCCGCCTTTTGCCCCTAATTGAGGCACCCCATCAGCCAGCTCGACTCCCATATTGTGCAGCAGGAAGTCAGAATAGGCACGTACCGGCTTGCTTTCCAGGGCCTCCACCTCGATGTGATTGTACTTGGGCGCCGGGCTGTCGGGATCAATGAGATAGACAATCGGCGCTGTATACATTACCGGAACGTGGCACACCGCGCACTGGAGCTTCTTGAAGAGATTCTCTCCCCGCTTCACCTTTTCGGTGACTTCGCCTCGCGGCGGCGGCGCAAGCAGTGCCTGAAAATAAGCCAGCTTGGCGGTGATATCGCCCTTGTCGTTGGGACCCTCAGGTAGCAGCCTGCGCACGCACAGGGGGAATACCGAACGCCCAGTGGCCGAGCGCTCGGTACGATTGGCGAAAGTGCTGATGCCCATTTCGGTATTCAGTGCCTCTATAGTGAAGTCAGGTAACGTGGACATCTGATCTTTCCAACCGAATCTGCCGATTCGAGACCTGTCGGTGAGCGGGTCTACGTGCCTTACCGCACGCCCGGCCAGCTCCGGTGCAACCCTCAGCTGCTCGAAGATGTTGTTGGCGATGGAACCATCGGGAATAGCCTCAATCAAGCCGAACCCGAATACCGGCCCGGCGTGGCGCAAGGACACACACTCGGCACCGGGCGGTATGGTACCGATTTCAATCTGGCAGTCCATCGGAAAGAGGTTGGGGAATTCGGAAGTTATTGATTTGCGCTGTATGGCCGGGCCGCCTCGATCGGGGTACAAGGTGACGTCCGCCCGTTGCAGATCCGTGATTACTTCTTTCAACGGCTTCTTGGCCTTAGGCGAGTACGGCAGCCGGCTGGCTACGCGAACAACCCCCGTGCTCGTGACGTCCCGCCCTTCACCGCCGGCAATACCAGGTTGCCCATGACACTCGAAGCAGCTTCGCCCGTTGAACAGGGGGCCGAGACCCTCCTGAATCGTGAATTCGTGTTTGAAGACCTCCTTGGTCTTGTAAAACTTGCGGAGTTGCTCTGGCGTAAGCCCCTCAATCGGCCCGCCTAGCTTCCCCACATCCGGGGCAGGTACGTATACCTGCTGGACCAGTAAAAACCCAATGACGCCTAACGTTGCGGCCATGAGCGCCGGCTTCAGCCAGAGCATGCCTGACATATTCAATAACATAAGCCACCCTCAACCCGGTTCTGCACGGATGGGACCCGATTGATAAAATAATGCCACGGGTATAAATTGATCAATCACTTCTATTGTGCCGGTCGTGTTCAAAATAACATTCTTCATCGGGTAGGCGCGAGGG
The DNA here is from genome assembly GCA_036703665.1 of Candidatus Obscuribacterales bacterium. Taxonomy (GTDB): domain Bacteria; phylum Cyanobacteriota; class Vampirovibrionia; order Obscuribacterales; family Obscuribacteraceae; genus DATNRD01. Next base: position 201 of record DATNRD010000510.1, on the reverse strand, counting down.
GGCTACAGTCACGCAGGGGCAGGTTACAGCAGAAAGCAAGTCACGCAGGCGCAACGGGCAGTCTCTAGTCGAGCTGGCTGCCGGGCTTATAGTTCTCGTGCCGGTAATTCTGGTGCTGGTGGATCTTGCCGTTATCATAACCGCCGTCTCGGTCAACGACGCTGTCTGCCGCGACGCTGCGCGAGTAGCGGCGGCCGGCGA
>DATNRD010000509.1:0-7772 GCA_036703665.1 Candidatus Obscuribacterales bacterium | reverse complement strand
GTACAAATACATGCTCAGGCGCTGTCCAGGCTGATTCAACAGCGCAGAAGCGAGCAGACCCAGCCGCAGCAGGGTGAAGCTCTACCGCTGGCCGGAGAGGCGGCCCCAGCGCGGCCAGCCGAGGCGCACCAAGCGGGACTTCAAGAGACGGCTGCCTCGGTGCGCAGGGTGATCCGTCGCAAAACCGCGGAAATGGCCAATTTCCGAGACCAGCTGGCCAGGTTGGTAGAGGAGACGCGCCAGAAGGAGCAAGAACGTCAGCAGGCTATCGAGTCATTGCCGCAGCCGGAAATCCTCGAGCCGCCCCCCGAGCTGTTGGACAAGTACAGGTACGCCTCTTTATGCCCCTCCCGGTGGGAAGACCTTTCCGGGTCAGAGCGCTATCGGCTGTGCAAACAGTGCCATCTCTTTGTCTATGACTTCGAAAAGATGGACTTGGGTGCGGTAAAAAAGCTGGTTTTTCAAAGAGAGGGGATAACCGACCCTACTTTCTACAAGCGGCAGGACGGGAGGTTCCTGACCCGGGACTGCCCGGTGGGAGTGCAAAGGAGGCAAAAACGCATTGCTGCCGTGGCAGTAGTACTGCTCCTGGCAGGGAGCGTGATTGGACTGTATGTCCTTATGCCGCCGCCGCCGCCGCCACAGGTAGCCAGGGAAGTTCAACGGCAACTGCCTGGGATTGGCGCGACCGTACCGCCCAAGAAAGAAGACAAGCCGGGCTCCCGTCCGCCTGAGCAAGGCCGAGCACGGTTCTTGTTCCCGGAGCCGCCGCGTGAGATCAAGGAAGCGCCACCAGAACGGCCCGATCAACCACCTCCCGGTGGCGCCGGTTTATGATGGGTAGGTCGTCCACAGCATGTTCCCTGGGGTAGGCGCAAGTACCGGTGGTGCGTGGGAGCCTACCTAGGAACAATCGGTGTCTGGGAAGCCCGAAACGGGCCGGTTGAAGTGGGAGCCCGAGGGGTCATGGCGAAGATTTTAGTGGTCGACGACGACAAACCCCTGTGCGAGATCATTCAGGACTGGCTGACTTACGAGGAGCATGTCGTGGAGGTTGCGCACGGCGGCGTCGACTGCTGGCAACGTCTTCAGAATCAGGACTACGACCTGGTTATCCTCGACTGGGACCTTCCCGACCTGAATGGCATCGATGTTCTCAAGCGTTATCGACAGTCTGGCGGGACCATACCGATTATCATGTTGACCGGCAAGACGGCGGTGGAGGACAAAGTCACAGGTCTTGATACTGGTGCCAGCGATTATCTGCCCAAGCCCTTCCATATGAAGGAGCTTTCGGTGCGCATTCGAACGGCGCTGAGAAACGCAGGCGTTGCACGCAAGTCAGTACCCAAACCGCTGGGCTCCGGCAACGAGAAGGTGCTCCGTGCCGGTAACCTGGTGGGCACGACGCTGGCTGGCCGGTACGAGTTTTTGGAAATCCTCGGGGAAGGTGGTCTGTCCATTGTCTTCAAGGCCCGCAACCCGCGCCTGCACAAGCTAGTGGCCATCAAGATGCTGCGGGCCAGCGAGCTCAAGGAAGACTCGCGAGCGCGCTTCGAGCGCGAAGCGCTGGCCATCAGCCGCCTGGATCATGCAAACATCATCACCGTGTACGACTTCGGCATAACCGAGAACGATCATCCATACATGGTCATGGAGTACCTTCCGGGAAAGACGCTCGAGGACCTGATCGACGAGCAAGATCGCATACCGCTGCGCGCTGGCCTGGACTTCATGCTCCAGGCGGCAGATGCACTGGCGCATGCACACGAGATGGGTGTTCTGCATCGTGATATAAAACCGAGCAACATAATGGTCAAGCAGGTTGCTGGAAGGGAGCCTCTGGTAAAGATTCTCGATTTTGGCCTGGCGAAATTCACCGGGCGGGACTCGGTACGCTTCCGCCGGCTTACCAGGCCCAGCCAGATCCTGGGAAGCCCTCTGTATATCAGCCCCGAACGGATAAACGGTCAGCAGGCTGACGAACGCAGCGACATCTATTCGCTCGGTTGCGTGCTGTTCGAGACCGTCACCGGGTACCCGCCGCACTGCGGAGATACAACGGTAGAGATAATGTACAAGCACCTGCAGGAACCGCCACTGACGCTGGCGGAGGCAAGACCGGAAGTAAAGTTTCCGAGCGGACTGCAGCCGTTGCTCTCACGCTTGCTGGAGAAGGATCCTAACAAGCGCCCACAGACGGTGCGGGAGGTCAGGGACGAACTGGAGCGCATAGCGCGCAACCTGAAGATCGGCGAGGCGCGCGGGTGAGCCCTCGTGCCTCCACTGGGGTCGAGCTGATCTGGATCTCGATGCTGTAGCGGCCGATATGCCGTATCAGGCATGGATTTTAATGAAATTCCATATCTTGTACGGCATACTTGGATCAAGCGGAGGCAGGCTCTTTCTTCAAGGACGAAATCACCTTCTTCATCTCCGTCAGGGAGCGGGTGTTGAGCACGTCTTTGGCTTCCAGCCATCCGCGCCGCGCCTGGCCGACACCATAGCGAAGGTTGTTGAAGTCGTATATGTTGTGCGCGTCTGAGTCGATGGCGACCAGAACGCCGTTCTCTTTGGCCATGCGGCAGTAGACGTCGGTCAAGTCCAGGCGCTCGGGGTGCGAGTTTACTTCGAGCACACAGCCTGATTGCGCGGCATGCTTGATGACCTTCTCCATGTCCACGTCGTAGGCTTCGCGCACCCCGATGAGCCGCCCGGAAGGATGGCCGATTATGGTCACGCGGGGATGGCTCATGGCTTTGAGAACCCTTGCAGTCTGCTGGTCGCGCGGCAGATTGAAGTAGCTGTGCACGGAAGCCACCACCAGATCAAGTTCTTCAAGCACATCATCCGGCAGGTCCAGGCTGCCGTCTTGCAGGATGTCCACCTCGATCGACTTGAGCAAGACGATGCCGTCCAGCTCCTCGTTCAGCTTATCGATCTCCCTCATGTGCTCGCGCAGGCGTTCTGGCGTCAGCCCTCTGGCCACCGTCAGCCGTCTGGAGTGCTCCGTTATAGCCAGGTACTCCAGCCCGAAGTCGTGGGCAGCCCGTGCCATTTCCGCCAGCGTGTTCTTGCCGTCGGTTGCCTTTGTGTGGCTGTGAAGATCACCGCGTATGTCCGATAGCTCAATAAGGTGAGGCAGGTGCCCTGACCGCGCGGCCTCTATCTCTCCCCGCGCTTCGCGCAACTCAGGCGGAATCCACCGAAGCCCCAGCGTCTGGTAGACCGATTCTTCTGTGTCCCCGGCAATGCGCTCGTCACCACGAAAGACGCCGTATTCATTGATCTTCAGATGAGCCTTTACGCCGAGGTCGCGCACGGCAACGTTGTGCGCCTGGCTGCCCGTGAAATACTGAAGCGCTGCGCCGAAGCATTCTTGCGGAACCAGGCGGAGATCTACCTGCAGCCCGCTCTTGAGCAGCACGGTGGACTTCGTCGTGCCCTCGGCCAACACCTGAGCCACTTCGTCATAGTTAACGAAGCGGTCCATGACCGGCGTTCCTTCTTTGGCGGTGACAAGGATATCCACATCACCCACCGTTTCCTTGCAGCGCCGGTAACTGCCGGCGATGACAACCTGCTTTACCCCTTTGATTTTGCTTAGAAAGGCAGCCAGGGGTTCGGCATACTGGGCAGCGACCGCCAGCATCAGGCGCTTGCCGAACCCTTCTCTGGTCTTAAGAGCCTTAAGAATAGCCTGCTCGGTTTTTTCTCCGAATCCGGGCAGGGCGTGCAGTTGCCCCTTCTCCGCCGCTTTTGCCAGCTGCTCGGTGGAGGTGATCTTGAGCTCGTCATACAGGAGCTTGACCTTCTTTGGTCCCAACCCGGGAATCTTGAGCAGCTCCACAAGCCCGGCGGGCAATTGCTTTTGCAGCTCCTCCAGCTTGCAACTGGTGCCGCTTGTTACGATTTCTCCAATCTGAGCGGCCAGATCCTTGCCGATACCAGGCAGCTTTGTCACGTCCTCTCCGCGTTCGAGCATGGTCGCGACTTCGCTGGTCTGGTCGCGTATCACGCGCGCCGCATTCCGGTACGCGCGCACACGGAACACGCTTGCCTGCTGAATCTCGAGCAGGTCGGCCACCTCATCGAACACGGCTGCGATATCGGCATTGTGCACAGGCATATCGACGTCCTCTCAGTAGGAAACTCATTGTGCATCGGTGATGGTCAGCAGGATCGAAGTCCTAGCGATGGGGCTGACTACGGGAAACGCACGGCGTTGCCCGGCCAATGCGGATTCTTCGGTCGCGCAGCCTAAGCTGAGCGGATGCTTGTGAATGCCAAGCGAGGCTGCTCGAGCATGCGAAGCGCTCCCTCAGAATGACGCCTCTTGCGTACATGAAAGTCACTCAGCGGACCGACGGGCTGCCTCTAATGTGATCTTACGCCCGGGGAGCTAATCAGATCTTACCCCCGGGGCAACACTCGCATCGTACGATTGGGGAACTACTCAGATCTTACGCCCGGGGAACGACCCCCAGACCAGGCCGGCTGGGCAAACGCAAGTATCCTTCATGATATTCGGCTCCAACGTACGGATCCTCGGCAAGCAGGAGGGCGCCGTCCAGGTCCAGGTGGTCGCAAAGCGCCTGCAGTTGGGCGGCGGCGGTCACGCCCAGCGAGGACTCGATCATGCAGCCGAACATGACCTGCATCCCGTGAGCGCGCGCCGTGTGGATCACCTTCAAAGCCTCCATGAGCCCGCCTGTCTTGGCAAGTTTCACCACCACGCCGTCTATGGCGCCGGCCAGGCGAGCCACGTCGTTGGCTCGGCAAACGCTCTCGTCGGCAAATATGGGCAAGGGCGAGCGCCGGCGCACGAAGCGGAAGTCTTCGACATGCGCGTATTTGGGCAACGGTTGCTCGATGAATTGCACGCCGTGCTCGGCCAGGAAATGCGACATGGCGATCGCCTGCTTGGGTGTCCAGGCGCCGTTGGCGTCCACTCGCAAGGGGATATCGGGTGCCAGCTTGCGTACCGTCTTGATAATCTCGCGGTCGTAGGCGGTACCCTGCTTGACCTTTAGGATCTTGTACCCGGCAGCCAGCGCCTCGGCTGTTTTGCGCTCAACCATCTCCAGGTTGTCGATGCCGATGGTGAAATCGGTCATCGGCGGCGCCAGGCCGGCGAGCCCGAGCAGGCGGTAGACCGGTTGGCCGGTCATCTTGCCGACCAGATCGTGCAGGGCCATCTCGATGGCGGCCTTGGCGGAGGCGTTGCCCGCCACGGACTTGTCCAGGCGCCGCAAGATGTCTTCGATGGCGAAAGGATCGTCTCCCAGGAGCGCTTCGTCGGCCCAGGCTTTGAGCACAGAGGCGACCGTCGCGGCAGTCTCATTGTGATATTCAGCGGGTGCCGCTTCTCCCAGTCCCTCGAACTCCCGGTATTTTAGCCGCACCAGCACATTGCGGGTATCGACGGAGGTGCCGTAGGAGATGCCGAAAGGATGGGCGGTCCTCAGGTTAAGCGGTTCAAAGTGCAGCTCGATCAAGTTTGCTCTCCCTCAAAATTGCCTGCAACAGCTTGCCGGCCCCGAAGCGTACAGGATCGCTGGCCGGCAGCCCGGTTTCTGCCTCGGCCCGGGAAACCGCCTCCCTGGCTTCCTTTTCCGTCATCCCGGCAGTGTTTAGCGCTATGGCCAGGACCTTGCTCGGGCGTACCGCTGCCGCCGCGTACTCGTACATGGTGACAAGTTCGGCCAAAGGCGGTATGGGAAAAGGAAGCTCGCCAATATGGGTCTTATTCGCTTTATGGCACAAAATCATGGCCGCCGGGCAGGAGCCATGCAGCAGCGCCAGCGTTACTCCCGAGAAACCGGGGTGCACGAGAGAGCCCTGCCCCTCCACAAAGACGAAGTCGTTGTCAAAACCTGCCTCCACGACCATCTTTTCGGCGGCGCCGGCCATGAAATCTCCGATGACGCGGTCTATGGCGATTCCTTCGCCGCAAATCATGATGCCGGTTTGCCCCGTGGCTATGAATTTGGCCCTGAAGCCGGCGTTTTTCGCCTCGGCAGTCAGCTCCAGCGAAGCGGTCATCTTGCCGACCGAGCAATCGCTTCCCACTGTCAGCACGGTCATGGCAGGTACCGTGGCGGCCTTGCCGGAGGCGACCTCGAGATCGGCGGGCGGGCGGCGCACGTCCAGGAGTTTCCTGTGGTGTTTTTGCGCGCAGGCGAATATTTCCGGGTCGTCGGAAAGGAAATCGTGGAGCCCGTTTATGACATCCAGACCGGATTCGATGGCCTTGATGATGTGAGGCCGCCACTGCCTGGGCAGCTGCCCGCCGGTCCAGGCCGTGCCGAGCAGCAGCGCATCAGGCTGGTAGCGCAGCGCCTCCTCCACGGATGCCACGATCGGAGCCCGGCAGGCAACGCCGAGCAAGTCTTCTACCGTCTTTCCGGTTTCGGTCCGGTCGATTACCGCCACCACCGGATTCTTCCCGTAACGGATGACGCCCTCGGCTGTCTTGGACCGCCCCTTCCCGAACTCCCCGTCGGCAAAGATGGCGATTCGTGCTGTCTGGCTGTAGTACATGGCCGCTAATACCTGGTCTCTGGGTTCTCGGCGGACTTGCGGCGCCCGGGAGCTGGTTGCCGGGTTCTCCCCGGTCCCTGATCTTTGCATATTTTGCTGCTCTCTTGAGGGGCGGTGCGGCGCTTGACTTATCCCGCTTAAGCAAGTGTGCACCGTGGGTAAATTTAATGAATAATGTAAGGTTGGCACCGGTGGTCTTTGTTGTGAAAAGACAAAGCCGCCGGGTTCGGGGAAAAAGTGACCTAAAATTATAGAGGGAGTACTGGCCACACCGCGGCGAAGCAACCGGGTTTTTCAGCTCACTTGGACCCCGTCCCCGGCGAGTTTACGGGAATATTGTTCGTGAGGTTATCGGTGCGTTGCCATCCGAGCCAATCGAGGGAATCTGGAGAATATGACTGAGGAGAAGGAACGAGAAACAAGCAATTCAAGCGAACAACAGGCGCCGCCTCAAGCACCCCAGCCGGAGCAACCGCCACAACCTGCGGCGGAGGAAGAGAAAAAAGAGTCTCGTTTCGACGCGGCCAAGGCGTTCTTCCGCGCACTGCATGCCGGACAGGACGAGCTGCCGGATCTGGGCATTACCGGGGTGCCCGAGCGCGAGCAGGCACCGCCGGCAGCCGGTCCGTGCCGCAATTGCCAGTTCATGGAGGCGGAGCTCTCGGAAGCCAGACAGAAGTTGCAGGAGTCTGAGGCGCTGTACAAGCGTATGATGGCGGACTTCGACAACTTCCGGCGCCGGGTGGAGAGGGAGCGCGAGGAATTTCAGTCCATCGGCATCCAGCGCGCCGTGGAGAGCGTCCTGCCGGCACTCGATGATATGGACCGCGCCCTATCGAGCCTGACAGCGGAACTGCCGGCTGAGAAGATCCTGGAGTCGGTCAAACTCGTGTCCACCAGGCTGCAGCGCTGTCTCGAGCAAATAGGCGTCAAGCCGCTGAATGTCGTGGGAGAGCACTTCGATCCCAAATACCATGAGCCGGTACAGGAAGTCGAGACGACGGAAGTGCCGCACGGTGCTGTTGTGCATGAACTGAGGAGAGGGTATACACTAAACGACAAGGTGATCCGCCCCGCGCTGGTCAATGTTGCCTCCAACCTGGGGGCGCCAGAGAAGTCGGCGCAGGAGAGTCAGGAGACACCGGAATCACCGCCTGCTGCCCCCGGCACGGAAGAGGAGAAAGTTTACGACCTGAGCCACCTCGACGATTCGGAAGAGGCAGAACAAG
>DATNRD010000508.1:0-2631 GCA_036703665.1 Candidatus Obscuribacterales bacterium | reverse complement strand
CCGCCACTCTTTCGACCGAGCCCGTCTTGCGTCTTACGCGCTTCCAGCTTTTCTCGGCAGCGGCAAGGCATTCCCTTATGGCGGCAGATGCGATCATCTGATTCAACTGCCCGGACATGGGATAGATCCTCGGATCCAGCGGCAGCATGCCGCAGTGCATGCCGACGACCTGCTGTCCTTTGAACACCGGGCTGCCTGCAGCCAGGTAGGGCAGCAAGATATTGTGCAGAAGATGGTTGCTGTCGTTGGGGCGCAGATGACCGAGAAAGTTGCCCTTGCGCTTGTGCGGGTAGCCGTAGACCGGGTGCACCGTCAGGCTAGTAAGCTCTGTCCATGCGGCAAGCGGCTCGTCGGGAGCGAGAGCGAGCGGGTGCATGGTCTTCGACCGGCGATCCATCGGCGAATGGAGCGCGATTACTTGCTTTTCCTTCAGCATTTCGGCCAGCGCGGCGTAAATCGAGTAATCATCCAGGCGCACCAGTTCTGAAAGCTGATCGATGGTCGTGCCCCCGTCCAGGAACGCGGAAATCGACCTGGCGTGTTGCCTCACGTCTTTGGGCAATGCTTCCGTGCTGACGAAGTCGCCGCTGCACATGAAGATGGCTCCCTCGCCGCCGAGCTCGTCGAGCAGGCGCGGAATCTCGTCCATGCGGCGGTGCGCTTCCAGGAGGACGCCCTCCGTCGGGCGCGTGATGCTCGCTGCCACAGGCCAGTCCGGTTTTGGTCTTTCCACAAGATCGAACATGCCCGTCACCTTGCGGATGAACATCTGATATATGGCCGCCTCGCCGTCGAGCGCCCCGTATTTTGCGTAGAGAAGCTTGCCGTTCCTGAAAAAGAGCTTGGCCCGCGGCCGGTTGCGCTCATCGGTGATGTTGACGACTCCCTGCTTGTGAGTGTTGGCCACGGTTTGAATGAGAAGCGCCAGACCGATGTCGTCCACTGCCCCGGCCAGTCCCTTGGCTCGGGAGGAAGCGGGCAATGGCACGGTGCTGGCGATGGCGGGGACCGAGCCAGGGTCCAGCGGGGTCAGGTGCCTGGACAACTTGAGAATGACCACGTTATTGTCGGCAAGCGAAAGCGCTGAGACGGGCATAATCAAGGAAGTCTGCGCCAGCTCGGTGGCAAGCTCGCGATTGAAGCGCGGGTGGAAGACCGCCTCGACCACCTCGCGGTCTTCATCAACTGCCGGGAAGCGCACCTTTACAGCAGGCAGGTAGTCAGCAAAGAGGACCATGAGGTGGGCGCAAGTAGCCACCTGGTCTTCACCGATCAGCCAGGCTGTCCCGAACGCCTCTTGCCTGGAGGCGCTCCTGTCAATGAGCAGGCCGACCGAGCCCGCCAGCCTTCCTATGTCAGAGTCGAGCCTGGACATACGAGTCTCGTACGGGAGTCCACTGGCATGATACCCCCTTGACGGAATCGTCGTAACTATTCGGCCAATACAGGTCTGCGAGCACAAAATTATCATCCTGAGCCGCTCGAGCAAGGCGAGAGTGGCCGGGGATCTCCTTTTGCCTCTACGAGATCCTTCGCGCGGAGTTTATTCTGATCGGCAGCGAAGGACCACAGGATGACAGTTTCTCAGCGCGGGACCTGTGTTGGCCGCATGCTTGCGAGTCCCCTGCGTCGGTTCTCGGCCAGCGGACTGTGCTAGGGGAGAGCCGCATTATCCAGGCGGGTTGGTTGCGGCGCCACCGCGGCGGTGAAGCCAGACTTCCAGCGCCTTCTGGCGTTTCTTGACACCTGCTGCAGCCAAGTCCTGTTGATCCTGGGGCGTCAGCAACTTGTCGAAGATCCTGTCGCCGATATTGGCGGCTGCCTTGCCCGTCTTGTATCCCAGCTCGCGGGCGATCTCCGCCCAGCCTTTGCCCATGGTGAGCAGGTCGAGCAACCGCGCTTCTTTTGCCGAGATGTCGTCGCGGATGAACACATGTCGCATCTGGCTCGCCACCATGATGACGTCACCGCGCAAGGCCATCTTGAGTTCGGCGAGCATGTCGGGAAGCTCGGACACCCGGGCTCTCTTGCACAAATATCCATCGCATCCGCCGGCCAGGGCCCGTTGACCGTCTGCAGGAGACCTGGAGTTCGTGAGCACGATTATTGTTCCGTAGAACCGCTGCTGCTGGCGCAGCGCTTCCAAAATCCTCAGACCAGCCATCGAGCTGGCGGTTTGATCCCCTTTAGCATACGGCAGTTGCAGGTCTAGCAACACCGCCTCGATTTCCTTGAGCCGTTCAGACGAGATATAGTCCATGGCTTCCTTCTCGTTGTCGACGACTCCCGCTACCTCTAGCTCAGGATCTTGCGACAACGTGCGGGTCAGGATGGCGGCGAAATCCCCATCATCCTCGATCACCAGTATCCGTGTCGCGTGTTCAGCCACCGTCCGTGGAGTCTCCATAATGCGGTATTTCGTCAGGCGCATCCTCTCGAGGCGCGTCGCAGGCCGGTAGACGAACGGTGAAGGTGGTGCCTTCGCCTGCGGTGCTCGCCACCGTTATGGTTCCGCCTGCGCGCTCGACGAGATTCTTTACTATGTCGAGACCCAGCCCTTGAGAATCGTGCCGCGTTCGGTCGACCCGGTAGCCGGGCTCGAAGACGTGCTGCAAATGTTCGGGCGGAATG
>DATNRD010000507.1:0-13663 GCA_036703665.1 Candidatus Obscuribacterales bacterium | reverse complement strand
ACGGCCGGGCTGATCACTCCCTGTACGCCAGCCTCGTCCGTGTAGCGGATGTTGCCGCCTTCGAACGCGACGCTCGCCAGGCGCAGCTTCCTGAACACCTCAGGATGGATGAGCCTGTCGACGACGTCGCGGTCGCTGACGCCCATAACGTTTGAGTGGTACTTGAACACCAAGCGGACCTCCATTCCATGATGCGGGTTATGGGCGTCTCGACTTGCGAGGCGCCCGGTGAAAGTCCAGATCTCTTCCGGACCGCCTTGGATGAACAGACAGAAACCCACGCCTGTCGTGTGCGGTCAGGGGAAAGGAAGGTTAGATGCGCGGCTGGGAGCGTTGTAGTAGGTGTGTTGGGTTTCCTTGTCTGGGCCGCGTATGCGAGAACAGACCTTGAAACTAGCGAAACGTGGGGCTCTTTCGCAAGCAGCCTCCGGCAGCCGATCACCCAGGCGCTTGCCAATCAAGGCTTTCGGGGCAATCGACCCACCCCCGATAGGGGCAATTTACGGCGGGGCCTGGTGTGCCGGCAGTCGAGAGCAACTGCTGGCTGCTTAAGCAGAACTAAGCTCGTGGCATTGCGCTAGTGGCTTGCTGCAGACGCGCGCACCCTGAGAGGTCTGTTTCCACAGCGGTGCTCAACTGCAGCTCGATTACATCCGCCTCCAACCCGTGCCGGATCGCCAAAATGGTTGCCTTGACAGCAGTTCAAGCCACTTAAATAATCGTCTTAGGCAGTCGGGGCGGGATAACGGGCGGTTGCGCCGGCTTCGTCCGGCTAAGCCTTAAGGTTGGCGGTACTATTAGAAAGCCGGGCAATAAGCTACGACGGCGGCGAGGCAAGCGGCTTTGCCGGCAAGGAGAAGGGAAATGGCGCCGTACGAAGGTGATCGTTTCAAGAAAGAGAAAGAGGCTCTCAACCTCATCATCAAGATGAAGAAGGGCGAGAAAACCTCCCACACGGGGGAGATTGTCTTCTTTGTCATCTTGCCGGTGGTGCTGGCTCTTTGCATCATGCGCTATCGAGACATCCAGGATTTCGCCAGGGGCAGCAAGCCAATCTCGGCAGTAATCAAGGTGTTCTATCCAGCCTGGCAGGAAGCGCCGGAACCGGCACCGTTGCCGGGCGCCTCCGCCGAAAGGGATGCCGGTCAAGAAGGAGCACCACCGGCAACCGAATCGACCGAGGCGACCAAGCCCGCCGCCAAGGAGTCCCCAGAGGAGATAGTCCCGCGGGGGCTGAAGCGTGGAAATCTGCTCAAGTAGGGCTCGGTTCAGTCGAGCTCGTGGACCCCGTTGGGCGGCAGTGACGCTTGCTCGAGACAAGCGAGAGCGGCGTCTTGTTGCGACAGGTCCAGCAATTCCAGCGACATGCCGCAGATTGAGTCCGTGATCCCGGGCGGCGTGGGCGTCGGCCGGCAGGCAAAGGAGCGGCGCAGCAATTTATCGGCCGCCAGCACCTGAAACAACGTGTTGAACGTGAGAATTAATCTTGCCACCTCATAAGATTATCCCGGCAACAGATTTTTCGCAGGTTTAACATCGTTTGCGGCTGTTTATGCCAGAATGATAATGGTATCGCTGAGCCCGAAAAGCTGGATGGACAGCGGATTACAGCGTGCTATACTAAGGTGGTTTATGCACTATATCCTTTGCCCACGTTGTAAGTTTCGAGTTGCGCTCAACAGGCACATGTGCACCACGTGCGGCTACATGATTCCGACCGCTCAGAGCGCGCACGGCGTAACTGACGGGCTGGGTCCTCATCCCAAGACGCAGAGATCAGGCTTCTGGCGGAAGTTCTTCGGCCTGGATGAGCCCCCCGAAGAACACAAGGAACCGGGACAGGAAGAGCCCGCGCTTGGTTGACGGCGACCGGCGTGCCAACGGAGCCTCCGGAGCATCTTGCGCCCCTGGTAGGGACAAGGGAATTGTGCCTGTGACAGCGACCCAGCCTCTGTCTAGGCTGCCTGTGTGAGGCGACTGCCCCGGCTTACTTGCCATAGACTCGCTCGTAATTCCAGAAAGTGCCGAAGACTTTCCGAACGTAGTCCCTGGTTTCCGTAAAGGGTATCTCCTCGACAAAAACATCGAAGTCACAGACCCCCCTTTGACGGAAACGATTATGCCAGGCGTGTACGGCGTTCGGGCCGCCGTTGTAACCGGCCACGGCCAGCAACGCGTTGCCGCCGGCGCGCTTGAGGGTGGAGGCCAGGTACGCCGTGCCCAGCTTTATGTTAGTGGGCGGGTCATGAATCCGCTCGGTGCCGGCCAGACGCACGCCCAAGCGCTTTGCGACACCGTATGCGGTGCCGGGAAGCAACTGCATCAAGCCGATGGCGTTGGAACGGCTCAGGGCAAGGTGGTTGTACCGGGACTCTTCGCGAATGAGGGCGTGAACCAGAAGCGGATCAATCTTATGGGCTGCGGCCTCGGCGCTGACCACCCTTCCGTAAAGCAAGGGGTAGGCGAGCTCCCAGTCAGGCGAGTGCCGCGCTGCGCCGCCCAGCCCCTTGAACATGGTATTGATGGCGTCGAGCGGCAGGTTCAGCCTGGCGAGCAGCCAGGATTTGAAGACGGGGGCGACATGTTCGGGCAGGAGCTCGAGGCATTCCTCCCATTGACCGAGCCTGGCCAGCAGCGCCTGTGTTACCCCGCAATCTGCGGCCACCGCTTGCCAGGAAATCAAGCGCGGCGGGTTCGGCCAGTCCCAGTCCGGTTGCGGGTGACGACGCCCGGGGCGCGTTGTCCAGCCCCGATCGTTGCTGCCCGACAGCGCCGCCAGCCTCGCCTGCGCGCGATAGCCGTAATAGTGTGCTGGAAACTTTTCCCTGGTTCTCTTGTAGGCCAGCCGAGCCGCTTCTTTCTTGCCGAGACGCTCGTGGAGTTTGGCAATCCAGAAGGAGAACCTCGGTGCTGCCCGGGCGTGCGGATACCTCCTCAAGGCTGCCTGGGCACCAGCCAGGGCCTGAGCGTGTCTGCCTGCCTGAATATCGCGCCAGGTAAGCCACCAGGACGATTCGGGAGCGTAATCGGAACTGGGGTGGGCAGCCACAATTCTGCGGTAGAACGCAAGGGCCTGCGCCGGAGACGACCGGAGCGCCAGGTTCCACAGCGCTGTGTCATCATGCCTGCTGCTGCGTTCCAGGATCCTCTGCCAGAGGCTAAACGCTTCTTGCCGGCTCAGGAAGCGGCAGAGCGTAGCGGCCGCCTCAGGCAGCGCGGGATCGTTGGCATGGCGCTCGATGCCGGAGCGGAGCGCCGCCTTGCCTTCGCCTGTCTGGCCCAGCCTGAGCAGGCAAGTGGCTCGCTCGAGCCAGCGCCTGCCCGCATCGGAGCCGTTCCACTGGGCAAGCGCCTGCTGCCATTCGCCGTGCACGTAGTGTACCTGACCGAACAGGTCGCGATCGGAAGCGGTTGGCGTAAAGTCAGGCAAATGCGCTAACCGATCCAGGATGGTTCGCGAGAAGCGCCCGTCGGGGCTGCGGGCAAGATACAAGCGGAAAAGCCGGAGCGCCTCCGGCCTGCCCTCTGGCGAATCGATCAGGCTCTCACCCATGTAGTAAGCGGCTCCGAGGGCATACTGCGTCTGCCGGTATCGGGAGGCCACGGCAGCGAAGGCCTCCCTGGCGCGGCCCGGCTCGTTGGCTCTCAAATACGACTGCGCCAGCGCATATTCGGCTGCGGCTTTGCTGTTCTGGTCGCCGGCTCGCTCGCGGACCGCCTCCAGGGCGCGCTGCACTGTTTTTTCATCGCCGAGTGCAGCGGCACACTCAGAGATGTGCCACTGGCAGCGCTCCCACAGCGGCTCTTGCCGGCTTGCCTCCTGGAAGAGCTTGAGCGCTTCTTTCTGGTCATCGGGGTCGGCGCTCTTCTGCAAGATACGAGCCAGCATGTACGCCGCCTCGCGTTTGGCGACATCGGGCTCGGAATCCGAGGCCAGCACTGCTTTAAGCTGTGCCCTCAGCTCCTCTGCGGGCAGTTGGGGCAGCTTGTCGATGAGCGAGGCAAATGGCAGCGGTTTGGCAACAACCGCTGCCGCCGTGTGTCCTGAGACAGCGCCGAATCCGGGCGACCGATCGGTTGGCGAGCAGCCTGTCGTCAGGCAGAAAGACAGGACAATGCCCGCCGCCGCCGAAAGCGCCCGCTGTCCGGTGTCCACCCTGGCAAGTGACGGTGATTTGAGCGACTTCAAGGAGCTCTCGCTGTCAGGAACGGGCTCCTGACGGGATGGGGCATGACCGCTGCAGCCAGCGGCATAACAGATACTAGCACCGCTCGGGCGAGCCAGGCTTCAGTGGCTGGCGCGTTAAACCTGCTGTCGCCCCAGGGACACCCGGCTGCCGTCCTCGCTTGCACTCAAGAATGCGCCTGTCGCACCTGCCAGGCGTGAATAATCCAGGGTCGCGGCGAGATACTAGATGCAATAGCAGAAGAAAAACACCAAAAAATGCAGGAAACACAGTCCAGGGCGCGGAGGGCGCGGAGGGCGCGCCCTGGACTGGTGCTCCGAATGAGCAGGCTGAGCCTGCCTGCAGGCAGGCTCAGCCCAAAATCAACGGTGCCTTAGCCCTTGCGCCCGCGGATGCTGTCCCAGGTGTCCTTGATGGATCGCCAGATGGCGCTCCAGGTCCTGACCAGCGCCTGCCAGTAGGGGCGCACGAAGTCCCGGATCGCCCGGTAGACGGCCAGGAACTGCTCCCACAGATCGACGAAGCGTGCCCAGCACCAGTTGTAGATGCCGGCCAGCAGCCCGCTTAGCCATCCGGCCAGCAGCGGCTGACCGACCAGGCGCACGAGGATGTAGGCAATCGGGAAGGCGATGAAGAAGGTTACCGGCAAGGCCACGATGCCCACGCCGACGGCCAGCCAGGTGGCAACGCCGGCGGCATGTACCATGGCTCCCACGTAGAAGCTGGCGGCCAGCGAGACCACCACGCCAACAAGCTCCGTGCCCGCCTTCAAGATGAGCTTGCCCGCCAGGAGATAGCTGAGCACCACCGCTGCCGCCACCGAGATGACGGTGGCGATAGTGGCGAAACCGAGCGCCTCTGCGCCTGCCACAGCGCCGAAGTAGGCACCGCAGGTGGTGGCGATGTTGACCAGGTGCAGGAACATCTCGCGATAGTTCTTCTGCCTGTCGGTCTTGTCGCGGTACCCGTACTCGTAGCAGTGCCCCACCTCCCCCATCACCTTCTTGAACTGCTCGTACACGAAGCTGTGCACGGCAACCAGGTGCTTGCTGAGCCAGCTGGCCAGCAGGCGATTGGT
Source organism: Candidatus Obscuribacterales bacterium (assembly GCA_036703665.1). Classification (GTDB taxonomy): domain Bacteria; phylum Cyanobacteriota; class Vampirovibrionia; order Obscuribacterales; family Obscuribacteraceae; genus DATNRD01. Next base: position 8,398 of record DATNRD010000507.1, on the reverse strand, counting down.
GAGCGACCGGAAGGCGATGTAAAGGAGCGGGAAGCCCAGGAGGAAGGTGAAAGCGGCGGCCACCACGGCAGCACCGATGGCACCGTAGACCCCGAAGATCCAGGCGGCACCCCAGTAGGCGACGAAGACCCGCCAGGCGACCGCGCCGGTGGCTAGGATGCCGAGGATGATGTTGCCGCCGTCCATGTCGATCGCCTTGAAGACCAGGATGTACGACAGGAGCGCCGCCGCGCCGGCCAGCAGGTAACCGCCCCAGACGGGCAGAGCCAGCATGGGACCGAGCTGGAGGGTCAGGATGAACACCAGTGCAGCCACCGCCAGGTTGACCAGCGAGTGGAAGAACTGGCGATAGGTCTTCTCCTCGCCGTCGTACACCTTCTCGACCAGCGGCTTGACCGTCTCGACGAACCACTTGAGCCCGTCGGTCAGGAGAACGTTGGCCACCGGGAAGACGTAGGCGGTGTAGAGGAGGAACTCGATGACGTACGCTGCCCAGTTGGCCGCGGCCGATGGCCCGAAGGTGGCGGTGATAAGGGCACTCGTGGCGGCGGCGGCGCCGTACACGACAGAGGCGCCGGTGCCGATGGCGACGAACTGGATCTTCCCGTACTTGAGCAGCTGCGCCAGAACGCCGACCACGAAGGCGAAGCCCAGGAAGCCGACGAAGCCAGCGGCGGCGGCGGCAGCCAGCGTCGGGAAGCCCCAGCTGGCAGCCAGGAAGGCAGACAGCGACCGGAAGATGCTCCAGCCCAGATAGCCGGATCCCAGCACGGTCGTCACGTAGGACAGCCCCACGAGAAGCGTGTCGAGCCAGGATTCGCTGGTGCGGCCGTTGATCACGCTCCATGCCTTGCCCGCCAACGGGAAGACGGAGGTGAGCAGGTTGATGAAGCGCTGCGTCAGGTTCTTGAAGTGGTTGCGCGCCAAGTCGCGGATGCCGTCCCAGATCTTCTCCGCCAGCGTCCAGGCGGGCTTGATGAGGATAAGGTAGGTGATCGGCCAGGCGTAGAACGTCACCGCCACGAAGCCGGCGAATCCGGCCAGGAGCCAGAGGAAGATCGGCCGGTCGAGCGTCCAGCCGACGTAGTGAGCCGCGCCGATACCGCCGGCGATGCCGAGCCCGAAGCCGAGAACGGCGCGCAAGGCGCCGGTCCAGCCCTTGTAAGCCTTGCCGCAGAGGTATTCCGCGAACTCGTAGGGAACCATGACGAGCACGGCCACGACTGCCATCAGCAGCCGTGCCAGCGGGTTCTTGTACTTTTCACCGATGGTGCGGAGAGAGGAGGTCTTGCCCATGTAATGTCCTCACTTGAATTGGTCCAGCAGGAGGCAGATGCCCGTCGTCGCGCCGGGCGGCTGCCTGGCCGCACGCTGACGAAGGGGGGATTCGATCCCATGCCCCGAGCTAGAAGAGCAAAAGGTGGCGGCCGATCCGACCGCTAGACAACCGAGGGCAGCCAGGGCGGAGCTTTTATCCCGTGGCTGCCTTCGTACAAAACGCCAACCGACCCCGCCTGGCTGGAGCAAGGACGAAAAGCTTAAGAAGCGACACTGGCAGCGCTGTTATCGTTTTTTCGGGGGTGGTTGGCGTAAAAGGAAAATGGACAGCCTAGACAATAATCGGCAGGACTCCCTCTTTTCAACCGACTGCTCCGACCAGGCCACAAAAGTACAAACAGGATGGGGATGTATTTGGGGCATAAGGGCCGGCGCCGAGCAGCGCGTCCGCTCGGATATCCTGTCAGGTCGGGGGCAAACTCGGCTTGCGAAGCTGGCCGAGTTTGCCGGGGCGGCAAGGTAGCTTGCCGGTGAGACACAATTAGATAGATGGCGGTTGACCTTCTCCCGGTCTGGCCCACCTGGTCAGTTACCTCGTGTCGATGATGCTTTGAGGCTCCTGGTTCCCATGGTGATTTACTTCGACAATGCTGCTACCACATACCCTAAGCCTGAAGAAGTATATCGGGCTCAAGATGCCTACTTGCGACGGGCTGCCAACCCCGGGCGCGGGGTCCACACCCTGGCTGTCGAGTCGGCCAGGGCCATATTTGAAACGAGAGTGGCACTGGCCAGCTTCCTCGGGGTCAAGAGTGCTGAAAGGCTGGTCTTCACCGGTGGATGCACACAAGCCCTGAACATGGCTCTAAAGGGATTCGGGCTGGCAAGCGGTGATCTGGTAATCACGTCACCGCTGGAGCACAACTCGGTCATGCGCCCGCTGCACCAGCTGGAGCGGGCGCAGGGAATAAAGGTGCAGCCGCTGTCCTACAAGGGCAGCGGCACAGGCGTCGTAGACCTGGATGAGCTCACGTCTGTCCTGGCTAACGAACATCCGCGCCTGTGCGTGATGGCCGAAGCCAGCAATGTCACCGGGGAGTTGCTGGACATTGCCGAGATTGCTGGAGCCTGCCGCAAGCACGGCGTGCCGCTGCTGGTAGACGCAGCCCAGTCGGCGGGCTTCACCGATGCCAGGCTGGACGACCTGGGCATAAGCATCTGGTGCGCTTCCGGACACAAAGGGCTGCTTGGCCCACCTGGCGTTGGCATACTGTATGTTAGCCCGGAGGTAGAACTGGAGCCGCTCATCGCCGGTGGCACCGGCTCGCGCTCGGAGGAGCTGGAAATGCCGGGCCAGTACCCGGACAGGCTGGAACCTGGTACGCTCTCTGGTCCGGCGATCGCTGGTCTGGGTGCTGGTGTAGCCTGGCTGCAGGCCACCGGCATCGACAGGCTGCGCCGGCACGAGTTGTTTCTTGCCGAACGCTTCCTGAGCTGGGCACAAGCACGCAAAGACGTGGAAATTTACGGACCCGAGCCGGGCGGCCTAAGAACAGCAATTGTCGCCTTTCAGGTGACCGGCATCAGTGCGGATCGCGTTGCCGACATTCTGGACCGCCACTGGGGCATAGCTGTCCGGGCAGGCCTTCATTGCGCGGCCCAGGCCCACCGGGCGCTGGGCACCGCCGGTACCGGCCTGGTTCGAGCCAGCTTCGGCTACTTCAACACAGCTGATGAAGTCGACGAGCTCTGCCGGGCTCTAAGCAGGATTGCCGCCAGCGGTGGCTGACGGAAACCCCGCCGGCAACACGACCGCGCTGAGCGCCTGGGCTTACGGCTGCAAAGGGCCGACGGCGGCCCATGGCAGAGGTTATACTCATACCACTTGATGGCAGATCTGGATGACCAGGTCCTTTCAGCGCTGCCGGAGGATTCTGATGAGCACCACCCTGGCTCGAGATGCAGTGACAACTTTTACGGTGGCGGCCATCAATCAGGTATTGCGGCTCGATCCCACCATCGATCCAGATCTTCTGCATGCCATGATCCGCTCGAAGCGCGAGATCATAGTAGAGGTGCCGCTTCGCAGGGACGATGGCAAATACACAACTTTTCGAGGCTACCGCGTTCAACATAATGACGCGCGCGGGCCGTTCAAGGGCGGGCTCCGGTACCACCCCACGGTCGACCTGCACGAGGCGCGCACTCTGGCGCACTTAATGAGCCTGAAGACCGCTGTTATGAATATTCCCTTTGGCGGCGGAAAGGGAGGCATAGCCTGCGATCCCAAGCAGCTCAGCATGCGCGAGCTGGAGTCCATCACTCGCTCGTTTACCAACCTGCTGGGTGACAACATCGGCCCGCTCATCGACATACCGGCCCCCGATGTGAACACCAATGCTCAGGTGATGGCGTGGATTGTCGATGAATATTCAAAGAAGCATGCTCATGCCTGGGGGGTGGTGACCGGCAAGCCTTTAGAGCTGGGCGGATCCGTAGGGCGCGATGAGGCCACCGGTCGTGGTGTCATGATCGCCACCAGGGAAGCTTGCCGGGAGAAGGGGCTGGACCCGAAGGATGCCCGCGTGATCTTCCAGGGCTTCGGCAACGTCGCTTCGTTCGGCGCCCGCATCATGAAGGAGGAGCTCGGTTGCAAAATCCTGGGAGTTTCCGGATCGCTCGGGGCAATTTACAATCCGCGCGGCATCGACCTGGACGCTGCCAGGGCTTATTATCTCGAGCACAAGATGCTGAAGGGCTTCCCCGGCGGGGAATGGATGACCAACGAGGAGCTTCTGGCATGCCAGTGCGACATCCTCATACCATGTGCCCTGGGTAATGCCATTACGACTAAAAATGCCGAGAGTGTCCGGGCCAGGATTCTGGTGGAGGGGGCCAACGACTGCACAGATGCCGAGGCGGACAAGATTCTGCTGGAGCGGGGGGTTTTCGTCGTCCCGGATATTCTGGCCAATGCGGGCGGCGTCGTGGTTTCGTACTTCGAGTGGGTGCAAAACCTGAACAACCACTACTGGGGCATCGAGCAGGTGCGCAACGAGCTTGAGCGAATCACCAGAGAGGCATATCAGACAGTATCAGCCCGCGCCGGGCAACTGGGTATCTGCATGAGGATGGCCGCGTACACGGTAGCCATCGAGCGGATTGCCAGAGCCATGATATTGCGCGGATTGTGATGCCGCCGTGGAAGTTCGGACAGCTTCCTTGCGCTCTCGGCTGAGGATTGCCTTGGCAATCGTGGCGGCCGTGCTGGCTCCGGTGATACCAGTCTTGCTCATTGTCCAGTCCCGGGCCTACTTCGGGCAGGTGAGCGACCTGCCACACTTTTATGCGGCGGCCAGGTTGATTCTTGCTGGACAGGGAGCGCAGATCTACAACGTGGATATCCTCGGCGCTGCTGAGCACCAGCTTTTTCCGGAGATGGGGCAGCGCGTCGTGCGAATGCACATGCCACCGCTTGCGGTGCCGCTACTGGTGCCGCTCGGGATGTTGCCAGTCGGGGTGGTAGATGGTGTCTGGACCACGACCCTGGTGCTGGCCCTGGTGGCGTCCGTGGTGGCACTCAAACGCATCTTCGCCTTAAGCGCAATTCAGGCGCTCTGGCTCTCCGCCGTGCTCTCCATTTGGGGACCGGCATTCGAGGCTGTAAGGATCGGACAACTGGCGCCGCTGCAGCTGTTGGCACTGAGCCTGGCTGTCGGTGGCTTCAGGAAGGGGCAGGATTTGCTGGCCGGCTTGCTGCTGAGCATCTTGCTGCTCAAACCGCAGCAACTCATTCCCCTGGCAGTCTACCTGATTGGCTGCCGGCGCTACCGGGCAATTGCCGCCCTGGTGGCAAGCAGTGCTGTTCTTGCCGTGCTGTCGCTGGTCTTGTTCGGGCCTGGCGCCTACCAGACGTACTTCGGGCAACTGGCTGGATCCGTAGAACAGTCAATCTGGCTTCAGCCTGAGCTCAACCCGACATTCCGCGGTCAGCTGTTGAGGATTTTTCCTTATGCCAGGACGGCTGTGGCCATGGTGTCCTTTGCCTTGGCGGTTGTCGCCCTGGCAGCCATCTTTATGGTTGGACGCACCCGGGGTAAAACTGCCCGCTGGCTGGAGGCGGGGCTCATAGCTGCGCTGCCACTGGGGCTCATCACCTCGCTGCACTGCCACGACTACGATCTCTTGCTTTTGCTTCCCACCGTGGCTGCCTTGCTCAAGCAGGCCCGAACCACCAGACTGCCGCCCTGGCTGCCGGCTCTCTCCATGATCTGCCTGCTCCCTTACCTCTTGCCTGTATATACCATTGTTCACAACGATTACGTGTTGGCTGGCGCCGTGATCAACCCCCTGTTCCTGTCGCTGCTGACCATGACATGCATCCTGGAGGCCATGGAGCTTGATGTCGGGCAAGATTCGCCAAAAGATTGACTGGCCGTGTCGGCTGGTTACAATCCGTGCCGAACGAGGTTCAGTTTCAAAACAGGCAGCAAGCTGCTGAAATCATCGGTCCAGATACCAACGTTTGCGCGCTCCCTGGCTTTGTTCACGGACATATGCAGGAATTCGCGCGTGCCCATCGCTGCAATTGCGTCGACCGTGTGCTGATCTCTGGTCACCAGCACGTGCTTTACTGCATCGAGATAGGTAATCATCACGCATTTCAGCCCGAGCGCTTTGCTGATGTTGGCTAGAACTGGTTCCAGGTCGACATTCCTGTTGCTGATCTGGAACCAGAGGCATCCGTCGGGCCTGAGGTGGCGCAAGTAGACGCCGAACGCCTCCCGTGTCAGCAGATGCGTCGGCACGGCGTCGCCGTTGAATGCATCAACTATCAGGAGATCAAAAGACTGCTCTGGTAAGCGCGTCAGCAACGTCCTTCCGTCGCCGGTCAGCACCTGCGTGCGGGCGCCGGTATTATTGAGGAAAGTGAAGTAACGCCTGGCTATCGGCTCGATCTTGGGGTCGATCTCATAGAAGGTCAAACTATCGCCGGGACGAGCGAACTGGGCAACGGCCCCTACTCCTAGACCGATGCAGCCGATGGCAAGCGGGCGGTCGCGGTGCAGGCGGTGCAAGCAGTCGATTGCCAGCTTCATGGGCGGGAAGTACGGACCACCCTTGAGAGGGCCGGCAGCTTTGCTGGATTCGAAGCCTTGAATTGTGCTGCCGTTTTGAAGGAAGCGATAATCATCCTCCTGCACGACCCTGGCACTGCCGTAAAAATTGCGTTCGAAATGAAGCACCTTCTTGGGCGCCAGGTAATGCCAGCAAACGAATGGCAGGGCGGCCAGCAACAGGACGCTGACCACCACCGGTGCCCGTCTGCCGGCAGCGAGAAACTTCTTCCACGCCAGGTGATAGATGGTGAATAGCCCAATAAGACCGACTACAAGCAAACGCTCGATCTCGAACGGCAGGACGGAAGGGGCCACGATACCGACCAGGACGCCACCACATGCGCCACCAACGGCCACTGCCAGGTAAAAGACGGGCAGCTTGGCCGGCGCAGGCTTGCTGCTTGCCAGTTCGCCGTGGCAGATCATGCAGAGCTGAAACATGAGCAGGAGATTCACAGGTAGTCCCAGGAGAAGCGATGTCTGACTGCACAGCGGCTCCAGGGCCGCTATCGGCATCCAGGTGCCAAGAAGCAGGCCGCGCCTGTAAGAGCGGATGTCGCCGAAGGCAAGCACGAACGTCAGCAGGTAGATTGCCAGGGGCACAACCCACAGCAGTGGCATTGGAGAGACATCCGTGGTCAGGTAGCTGGTAAAGGAGAGCAGCGTGGCCGAGCCCAGGGTAGTGGTGAGGATCCACCAGAAAAACTGGCCGGGGCTTACAGCTGGCAAACCAGTCGGCTTTGCCTGGGCAGAGGCTTCTTGCTTGCCGCCTTTCAATTGCGCCCGGACCAGGGCAGAGGCAGTCACCACCAGTAGAACCAGAGTCAAGTACGTACATGACCACCAACTGAGGGCCTGGCCCAGTGCGAAACTCGGCTCGATGACGAACGGATAGGCCAAAAGAGCCCCTATCGAGCCGGCATTAGACACACCGTACAGGCGATATGGATCGCCGAGCCCGGCATGATTGAACCAGACCTGCATCATCCCGCTTACCGTAGACAGCAGCAGACAGGGCACAGCCACGTGTGTGGACAGCGAGGCAAGCAGCTCCAGTACCGGGCTGCCGCCGGGCGAAACGGTCCAGGCAGAAGCAGGCGGAATGCCGGCCCAGAGCAAGGAGGCCAGGAACAGTAACGGGTAGACGATCAATTGCAAGGGGACTGGTGCGGCGCTCAGAGCCAGTGTCAGGATGTAGCCGGCCAGAAGAGTGCTCTGGAAGAACAACATGCATATCGTCCAGACGGCAGCTACCCCCCCGTACAGTGGCGTGACAATCTTGCCGATGATTGGCTGGATCTCGAACAAAAGAAAGGCCCCTGTCAGCACGACCGTGCAAAAGAGCAATAGCGTTCCAGAAGATCGGGCGGCGGCGTCCAAGAGTTTCTATCCTGTCATCCCCTAAGTCTAGCGCGATTCAAGAACTCTGTCCGGCTGGTACCGGGTGCGTGCCTTTCCTAGCCAGGACCGCCTGTCTTAAACGGCAGTGACAGATCTTCGCTGGAAGCGATAAAGTAAGAGCCAGCGCTGGTTGTAATAGAGCCGGCCAAGGCGAAGGTTGCCATAGCGGTAAGATCTGCTGCTAGTTGAAGGATTCCCAAGCAGCCATACGGCGGGAGAGGGCAGTGAGTACAGTCGAAGTTGCCGAACAACCCCGGAAACTGGACGACGGGGCCTTGTCGGACAGCATTGCCATCCTGGACTTCGGTTCGCAGTACTCGCAGCTCATCGCCAGACGAGTGCGCGAGCTGAATACCTATTCGGAGCTGCTACCCTGCACGGTGAGCGCACAGGAGTTGAAGCGACTCAATCCTAAAGGCATCATCCTTTCAGGCGGCCCAAGTAGCGTTTACGATGCCGGCGCCCCCGGTTGCGATCGGCACATCTGGAAGCTGGGAGTCCCTGTTCTTGGCGTCTGTTATGGCATGCAGCTTATGGCCCAGCAGCTCGGCGGGCAGGTGGACCGGGCCGAGCTGCGCGAATACGGGCGTGCTAATCTG
>DATNRD010000506.1:0-5142 GCA_036703665.1 Candidatus Obscuribacterales bacterium | reverse complement strand
GGACCCCGCACCGGTGATGGAGGCATTCGTCAACCTCCCCGGCGTGGAGCAGGTGGCCGGGCGCGGCGACACGAAATCGAGCGTGTTCCTGTCGCACGGCGTCGGCCGCAACCGTGTCACCCTGAGTGCCGATCTGCGCGTCGTCGAGGACAAGCAGTACCCTTTTGCGCTCCTGTATTTCACCGGCAGCAAGGAGCATAACATCGTCTTGCGGCAACGGGCGATGGACCGCGGCCTGCGGCTCAATGAGTACGAGCTTGCCAGCGACAAGAAGAGCATCGCCTGCAAGGACGAGGCGGACATTTACCAGGCGCTTGGCCTTGACTACATCCCCCCGGAGCTGCGCGAGAACACCGGCGAGATCGAGGCGGCCGAGACGCACACCTTGCCGAACCTGATCGAGGCGGACGACATCCAGGGGGTGTTCCATAACCACACCAACTGGAGCGACGGCAAGGCGACGCTCGAAGACATGGTCCGCGCGGCGCGCGACCTGGGCTTCAAGTACCTGGGCATTGCCGATCATTCGCAGTCGCTCACCATTGCCAACGGCCTGTCGCCCGACCGCGTCCGCAAGCAGCAGGAAGAGATTGACACGCTCAACGAGAAGCTCAAGGACTTCCGCATCTTCAAGGGGATCGAGTGCGACATCCTGCCCGACGGCCGCATGGACTTCGACGACGATTTGCTGCAGACGTTCGACTATGTGGTCGCCAGCGTACACAGCAACTTCAACCAGCCGGAAGAGGAGATGACGAGACGCATCGTGCGGGCGCTGAGCAACCCGCACGTGACCATGCTCGGCCACGCCACCGGCCGGCTGCTGCTGGCACGCGAGGGGTACAAGGTGAATCTCGAAAAGGTGATCGCGGCCGCCGCCGAGCATGGCAAGATGATCGAGATCAACTCCCAGCCCGACCGGCTCGACCTCGACTGGATCCACTGCAAGCGGGCGAAGGCGCTCGGCGTGAAGCTTGTCATCAACCCGGATGCACACAGCATGGGCGAGCTGGGTTATTACCGCTACGGGGTGTACGTTGCCCGCCGCGGCTGGCTGGAGAAGAACGACGTGTTCAACACGAAGAGCGCCGCGGAGGTGGCAAAGGCACTGAAGGGAAAGTAGTCAGTCGCGCTTCGGCACGCGCCGTAGGATATGCGGGAGATACGGCGAGCACACGTTCCCCGTTACGTTGCGCAGCGACAACGGCACGGCACACGCGGCGGTCATCGGCCCTACATCTCCGTAACACGGTCACCAACCTTCTCCCAGCGGTTCGCGCGCTGCAGGGGTCACAAGGCCCCAGAATATGTTTGGTGAGACTCGTGGTGAAATGGTCTGAACACTGGCATCAGCCATTGTGACGATCATGCCGCTCGCGTGCGGTGTCTGCGGATACCGCGCATCGCAGTCCTCGACGCGCGGGGCCGCCTGGAACGTGCCAGGGAGTGAGCCGGTGGAAGTCGGAGGGTCTCCCTTGGTGATCGGATGGTTATCCATGAACGGCCGATTGTACGGCTCTTCTTGCGAGCCATCGTGAGCGAATGTCGCCGGGCGAGCGACTGGAAATACATACCCAGCAGTAAGCCAGCTGAAACGAACTGGGCCCTTGAAAACCTTGCGGTCAAGGTAACACGTCGAATAGTGTTCGGCCAAGGCGATGGTGTGGCTGGTGCCGTCGCGGAAGGTGGAATTCAGGTTGGCTTGTTTGTAGTAGAACACCTGAGCATTCCAGGCATAGCTGGTGAAACTATCCTGGCGCGCCACAAGGGTGGGGTCGGCAGGGCTGGCGAAGAGAGTGATGAAATTGCCCGGCTTGTTTCTAGCCCGAATCTCGGCTAGGAACGTCCTGCCAGTCTCGAGATAGGGCAAAATATCGTGAAAGGGCGTGGTTCCTGTCCAGGTATACTTGTCCGGACGCTTGACCCGATACCTCGGTAGGTCGTCGCGATGGCTTGAAGCATAATGGTGCGCCGCCAGCACGATTTGTCGCTGATTGTTGCTGCTCTCTATGCGCAGGGCTGTTTCGCGCACCCTCTGGACCGCGGGCAACGTCAGGCCGATCAACAGGGCGACGATGGCGATCACCACGAGCAGTTCGAGGAGGGTGAATCCGTGGCGAATAAAACGAAGTTGGCCGTCCATGTTGTCCTCCCCCGGCAAAGAATACCGGAACCTTCCTGCGCCCGGTGGCGCAAGTCTGAATCACACCCAGTCGCCGACCGAAATGACCGCCGATTTCCCCAGCCTGATCCTATTTGACAGTGACCTTCATCTTCGCCGAAGACTGCAAATTCAGCAAGCCGTCAGCCTCGAACCATGCCTGAGCCTGGAGCTCATACGTCTCGCCGGACTTGAGACCAATCACTAGCCCTTTCCAAGTTTTCGTGGTCTTATCGATACTCGCCGCGTTGTCACTGGCCACGATCTGGTCCTTGAGCCAAACGAGCATTATAACCTCCTTGATCGAATAGCCGTCCGCGAGCGTGTACGATCCTTCGCCTGTGGCCTCGCCCGGATTGGCGGACGCTGTCTTCGTGATGGTGACCGAGTTTTGTTGGGCCCGTGCCGTTGAAAGCAAATGGTCGGGCAGGACGGCAAGGGTGAACAGCGAGACGGCAACGACAACGTAGCGCATTGGGGTGCTCCTCCAGAAGAAGTTGTGCGCTGCATTGAGAATTGGCTGCCTAAAGAGAGTACACACACACACACTGCGAATTTCAAGTCTTTTCTTTGGAAAAATTAGTTTTCCTTAACTTGCTGGCGATGTAAGACTTGCGTCGCGTTTCTTCGTTTTCGTGCAGGTGTATCGATTGGTTTGAGCCTTCTGGCGGTCACAGTTCGCTTCTCATAGTCTAAGCGCATTCTCTTTCCCGGAGTTATTCGTATGCGTCCCAACGCCGTCAAACGCAAACTGAAGGAAGGCCAGCCGTCAGTCGGCACTTGGCTGTCGCTGGCGAGCATCACGGCATCGCGCTTCCTGGCGCGGTCTGGGTTCGACTGGCTGACCGTGGACATGGAGCACAGCCTGGTGGACTGGGAGACGGCGACGCACATGTTCGCGTCCATCGCCGACGCCGGCTGTGTGGCGCTGGCACGCGTGCCAGCCAATCGCCACGACCACATCAAGCGCGTGCTCGATAACGGCGCCATGGGCGTCGTCGTGCCGATGGTCTGCAGCCGGCAGGAGGCGGAGGCGGCGGTCGAGGCGATGCTCTACCCGCCGCGCGGCACGCGGAGCGTTGGCGGCAGCGTCCACGCCCTGAATTTCGGTGCCACTGCCAACGACTACTACGCCCGCGCCAATGACGAGCTGCTCGTCGTGCTGCAGTGCGAGCACATCCGGGCCGTGGAGGATGCCGACAAGATCTTTTCCGTGCCTGGCATCGATGCCATCTTCGTCGGGCCGAACGACCTGGCGGCGAGCATGCGCGGCAAGGACGGCTCGCCGCCGAGCGGCCAGGCGACGCGCGACGCCATGGCGCACATCCTGGCAACGTGCAAGAAGTACAAGGTCGCCGCCGGCGTCCACTGCGGCAGCGCCGAGGAAGCACTGGCCCGCATTGCGGAGGGCTGGCAGTTCCTCGCCATCGGCAGCGAGCTGAAGATGATGCTTACCGGCGTCAGCCAGGTGATCGAAAAGCTGGGCCAGGGCCAGGCCAAGGGGGAAATGGCGAAATACTAGGCAGCAGGTCGGGAGCGATGATCGGTCAAAAAAAAGAAAGGTTCGGCGCGACCGAGTAGCACGCGGGCGTGCCGAACCTTTTTCAGCTTAACGCGGGCCACTGGTCCCTATTGCCCGCCCAGATTGCTGCGCACAATCATGACCATCACCGCCTCCGGGATGCGGGGATCGACGAGGTCATCAACCTGCTTCTCGTTGTTGCCGGTTCCCCGGAGCAGATCCTCGACGGTTGGGGCTTTCTTGTCCGGCTGCTTGCCAGTGTTCTTCGGCCGCGCCAGGTAGACGTACACGTCTGACCCTTGCGCCAGATCGCTCATCTGTGCCGGAAAGCCGGGATAGCCCTCCGGCCCCTGAAGCTCCTTCAGCTTCTCCTTGGTCAGCGGGATGAGGTTGCCCTTGCTGTCGTACTGCGGGTCGGGGATGTTCACGCGGACGATCAGCTCCTTGGCGGGCCGCACGGTGAAATCGTGCTCGGTCGTCTCCACGCGATACAGCTGCGGCGGCTGCGCGAGGGCTTTCTGGTACTCCAGCAGCTGCCGCTGGCGCTCGATGGGGTTCCTCTCGCGCAGGATATTGGTATAGCGGTCGGCGAGGCCTTTTTTCCAGTTGAAGAGCCGCTGGGCCGCATCGGGATAGGGCACCTGCCGCGTGATCTTGACCTTGAACGTCATGGTGCCCGCTTCCATCTTCTGCAGCTTGCCGAGGAAGTACGTGCCCCACTCGATTCTTTTCTTCCCGTCATCCGGCGCGGGCTTCTTGTCGTCCTTGCCCTTCGGGTCACCCTTGGCATCTGCTTTCTTGTCCTTGCCGCCGAGCAGGTCGCCAATGGCCTTCTTGTTGTCACCCTTTTTCGGTTCGGCTTTCTTCGCATCCTGGGCGAACGCCGGCAGGGCGACCAGCAGCGCGGCCAGCACAAGCCCCCATCTCAAGGTCGAGTGCATACGAACCCCCTCTGAATCGCACCCAGACGAAATGGTCCCTTATACCTGAATCTAACTGCTTTCTGCGCAAAGCTCAAGGAAAATTCCGCCGTTTTTGTTCTCTGAATCGTGAATCCTTGACCGCGCGCGATGGGGATTGACACCGCGCGGCGTGGCCGACGGATGACGTGGTGTAAACCATCCCGGTGCCGCAAGAGCGATCAGGCAGTGCCTAAAGCTGCTGGAATGCTCAGTCAGTCGTCTTGGACGTCGGCCAGCAGCCAGTGCTTTGTTTTTGACCAGCCAAGGAAACGCCGGGCGTCGGATGTCCTCGCCGGCTGCTGGTCGATGGCGGCACCATTTGCGACGAGCACCAAGCCCTGCAACACGGGAGCAAAGCGATTGCGGAAATCCTCTCGTTGTGCCTCGAGATGCCCTTCCGCCCACCGAAGAAAACCGGCAACATCCCGCTCGGGGAGTAAGGACAAGAAAAAAATCATCTGCCGCCAGGCATAAGCCGTGTTCTTCAGCATCTTCAA
>DATNRD010000505.1:0-3526 GCA_036703665.1 Candidatus Obscuribacterales bacterium | reverse complement strand
TGAAGCGGAACGTAATGAAAGAGTGCCGACACTTCCCGCCGCTTCAAGTAAGCAAGTAATTCATCGCGGATCTCTGCTGTCTTGACGACCAGGTAGTAGAGGTGACCGTTGTGTCCGCACCAGGCCGGCACTACTGGCCTGCGAATGAAGCCTTGCTGCTCAAGCGGCTTAAGAAGCTCGTGGTAGCAATTCCAGATTCTCAGGCGGTCTTGTATGATCTCCTCGGCCTTCTCGAACTGCGCGTAAAGGAAGGCCGCCTGCAGTTCGCTGGGCAGATAGGAGGAGCCCAGGTCTACCCACGTGTACTTGTCGATCTCCCCCCGGAAGAAAGCTGAGCGATTCGTTCCCTTCTCGCGAATTATCTCAGACCGCTTAGCAAAGGAAGGCTCGTTGACCAGGAGTGCGCCGCATTCCCCGGCTATGAGGTTTTTGGTTTCGTGAAAGCTCAGCGCCGACAGGTGGCCGATGGATCCGAGATGCTTGCCCTTGTAGGTCGCCAGAACCGCGTGGGCGGCATCTTCGATAACCGTAAGACCGTGCTTGTGCGCCAGCTCCATGATCGCGTCCATCTCGCAGGCCACACCGGCATAGTGGACCACCACGATCGCCCGCGTTTTTTTTGTGACGGCGCTCTCAATCAAGTTCTCGTCGATGTTGAGCGTATCCTGTCGTATGTCTACGAATACAGGTACGGCGCCACGCAGCACAAATGCGTTTGCTGTAGAGACGAAGGTGAAGGACGGCATGATCACCTCGTCTCCGGGCTGGAGATCCAGAAGGATGGCAGCCATCTCCAGCGCGCCGGTGCAGGAGTGCGTCAAGAGAGCTTTTTGCGTGCCGAGCACATCGGTCAGCCACTTATGACATTTGCGCGAGAAGGGTCCATCGCCCGACAGGTGGCGATTCTCTATGGCTTGCCGGAGATACTCCAGTTCGCTGCCGGCCGGCTGTGGTTGGTTAAAGGGGATGCGCACTGATGGCCTGTGACATGGACCGAAACTCGGCCGCTCTTGGTGCATGCGGCTGGCCGCATGGCCTGGCAACCTGCCTAATTTTATTAGGTTCCATTACACTAAACGCTTAAATTAAACCCATATCGGGCTGGGAGGACCAATTTAGGCTATGATGCTCGCCCGTTGTATCATTGCGTCCGGGTGTGCAAGCCGATGGTAGCTGATTCTTCAACTAATCGGTCGCGTGTGACAGATCACGGTCGGCAGTCGGGTGGGTACCTGGCGGCGCCCGACACAGGCGCATGCGGGGGGCAGCAGGCAGACGCGATACGATCCGCGGTCAGCTCCTATTACACGCAAAAGGTCGCAGAGCACGGGGCGACTGCAAAAGGCGTGGACTGGAACTCGGTCGAGTCACAAGAGCTTCGCTTCACGCAGCTGACCAAGATCATCTCCTGTCGGTCTGGCTTTTCCGTAAATGACTACGGCTGCGGTTACGGCGCGCTGGTGCCCTTCCTGGCGAAGCGCTTCTCCAGTTTCCAATACTGCGGGTTCGACTGGTCGGAGCGCATGATTGCTGAGGCTAACCGCCTCTACAAAGACCTGCCCGGATGCCGGTTCGTCGCCGGCAAAGAACTTACGCAGGTAGCCGATTACACGATTGCCAGCGGTATTTTCAACGTCAAGCTTGACCAGCCAGAGACCGTCTGGCAGCAATACGTTGTCGATACTGTTCACAAACTCGATGGACTGAGCAAAGCGGGATTCTCATTCAACATTCTTACGAGCTACTCTGACCCGGAGTACAAGCGCGGCGATCTTTTTTACGCTGACCCATGCTGGTTCTTCGACTACTGCAAGCGGCATATCTCCAGGCAGGTCGCGCTACTGCACGACTACGGGCTGTACGAGTTTACGATCCTTGTGCGCAAGGAGGTTTAGGGGGCAGCTATGCCGAAGCGGTGCGCGATCCTGCAGTCTAGCTATATACCGTGGAAAGGGTACTTCGACCTGATCAATATGGTCGATGAGTTCATCCTATATGACACCGTGCAATACACGCGCAGAGACTGGCGCAACCGCAACAAAATCAAGACCCCGCGCGGCGCGCAGTGGCTTACCATCCCGGTGAAAACCAAAGGTAACTTCGGGGCTAAGATCCAGGAGATCGAAGTCGAGGGTCCCGATTGGGGAGGTAGCCACTGGGGAGCCATCTGCACGAATTATGCCAAGGCGAAGCACTTCGGCGACTACCGGGCGGCCTTCGAGCAATGTTATCTGCGAGCCACGGACCGGTACCTTTCGGCAATCAACGAAAAGTTCATCCGCTTGATCTGCAACATACTCGGGATCGAAACGAGAATCACCAGCGCCAGTCAGTACGCCAGCGAAGGAGACAGGAACTGGCGATTGATCAACCTGTGCAAACAGGTGGGAGCCGAGGTCTATTACTCCGGCCCGGCCGCTAAAAGCTACATGGATGTGGCGCTATTTGAGCAAGAAGGAATCGAGGTCGTCTGGATGGACTATTCCGGCTATCCGGAGTACGAGCAGCTATTCCCTCCCTTCGATCACCACGTGTCTGTGCTTGACCTCATATTTAACCAGGGGGCAGATGCGCCTCGCTACATGAAAAGCTTCGAGCGTTGTCTGGCTCGGTGATGCAACGCCCGCACGTGCTGCATCGGTTCGTAAAGCAAGCATCTGGTCCAGCAGAGAAGCCCGGGTCGAGGATCGCCAAGTCGATCAAGCGAAACTGCATCGATGCAAACTGCACAATATCTGACTTGACAATTGTTAGTGTCGGCTCAGGCAGGAGAGATTTCATGTGGATAAAATTTGCTCCACCCTCAATCCTGGTCGCTGATCCTTGAATATTGCTCTGATTATTGGCTGCGCACGCTCCGGAACGAGCATCTTGGGCGAGCTGCTGGCTGCGCATCCGGATGTTCGCTACGTCTTCGAGGCTCACAGCGTTTGGGAGTGCGCCGGGCCTGGAATCAACCAGAGCAGCAGGCTCACCGCACAAGACGCAAAACCCGGGGTAATTAGCCAGATTCGAGAGTTTTTCTCCAGTGAGGGCGCCAGCAGCAAGCTCGTGGTGGAAAAGAACCCGAGGAACGCATTGCGTGTGCCATACATAAGGGCTGTATTTCCAGAGGCCAAGATAATCCACATCGTGCGTGACGGGCGCGACGTCGCTTGCTCCATGCGTCCTGGATGCGGTGGTGAAGAGTGGCGGCATCTTAAGCCCCCTGATTGGCAAGAGCTCTTTTCCCGCTACAGTGGTGCGCTGCGGTGCGCTCTTGCCTGGAGAAGCGTGCTCGAGATAGCCCTGGCAGATCTCCGCGACGTACCCCATATCCAGGTCCGCTACGAGGACCTTGTGGCAGACCCGGTCTCTGTATCCAGGCTGCTGCTCGAGTACGTGGGGTTGCCCATAGTGCCCGAGGTTGCTGATTTCTGCAAGCACATACAGGACTCTACAGCAGATTCATATCATGCGGCCAACCAGTCCCGGTGGTACAGGGCAGATCACGCAAGGCGGATCGGTCGCTGGCAGGAAAACCTGA
>DATNRD010000504.1:0-3911 GCA_036703665.1 Candidatus Obscuribacterales bacterium | reverse complement strand
GATCGAGCGCTTCGCTGGTGGTGCAATAGAGGCACTGACCGTTGTCCAGCAGCTGCCTGTGGCATATCTCACAAAGGCCGAGTCCCTGTGTCATAGCACCCAGTACCCACTACCCCTAATCTGTCATATTACACGTGCATCCTGCATGGTGTTCTCTTGGCAAGGCCTCATGGTTGCCAGGAAGGTGACGATGGGGCACCGGGCAGAAGTCAGCGGCGGCGGGGTGGTTTGGTCTTGGACGCCAGCCGGACCTTGGGTGTCTGCATGCCGAAGAACTTCTGCAACAGCAGCTTGGCTATCGGTGCAGCGGCTGAGCCGCCATGTCCGCCGTGCTCGATGAAAACGCAAAGGGCGATGCGCGGCTTGTCGGCCGGAGCATAGCAGGCGAACCATGAGTGCGTCTTGCTGCCCTTGGGCGGCGCTTCGGCCGAGCCGGTCTTGCCCGCCACAGCGATGTTGCCCAGCCTGGTTGCGCCGCCGGTGCCGCTTGCCACCACAGCCTTGAGCCCGTCCAAAAGGACTTTCATGTACTCTGGTTTCACTTTGACGCACTCAGGACGCGGCGGCGGAATCTGCCGATCACCCATTTTTATGGCGTAGTGCAGATTGGGGACCTGACCCTTCATGCCGATCCCGGCAAATATGCGCGCCGCCTGGGCCGGAGTCAGATCGACGAAGCTCTGCCCAATCGACATGTGGAGCGTGTTGCCCGGATACCACTTCTCTTTGTGCACCCTCAATTTCCACTGCGAGTCGGGCACGATGCCCACCCCCTCGTGAGGCAGCTCCATGCCGGTCGGCCTGCCGGCACCGAATTTGAGCCCGGCTGCTTTGATCTGTTCGGGGGTGAGCTTGAGAGCCATCTGGTAGAAGGCCGAGTCGCGCGACCAGGCCAGGCATTTGACCAGGTCATACATGCCCACCGCGCCGGTCCAGTCACCGAAGAAGAAGCCGCCCAGGGAAACGCCGCCGGAGACACGCAGCTTCGTGTCGGGCTTTACCACCTTGTTCTCGAGGGCTGCCAGCAAGGTCACCGGCTTCCAGACCGACCCGGGAGGAAAACCGGATACGGCCCGGTTGTGCATCGGGTGGTCCGGGGCGTTCAGGCGCTTCCAAACGTCGGGGGTGATGCGCCTGGTGAAGACGTTGGCATCGAAGCTCGGCCGGGACACCAGGGCGAGAATCTCGCCGGTTTGCGGATCAACCGCTACCACCGCGCCATGTCGGTCGCCGAGAGCCTGGTAGGCCAGGCGCTGCAGATCCAGATCCACTGAAAGCACGATCGGCTGGCCTGGCTTGGCTTCTCTGGTGACCACCGGTCTGGCGGTCTCAGGCGAGAGAGTCTGCCCTAAGGCGTTTACCCTGACCCGCTGTTCGCCGTCTATGCCACGCAGCTGATCGTCGTAGATGCGCTCGATGCCGTCCTGGCCGACGATGTCGCCCATGCGCCGGTCCGGGCGCCGCTTGAGCTGCCCCTGGGTAATCTCACCGGTGTAACCAAGCACATGAGCGGTCAGCTCGCCTTGCGGGTAAGTGCGGCTTATGTCGGGCAGGATGTCGATGCCGGGCAGAAACAGCTTCTGCTCGAAGAAGCGCCCCACCACGGCAACATCCAGGTCACGTTCAATCACCACCGGTAGCACCGACCCTGATTCCCTGGCCTTGTGCAAGCGCAGCGCCACCTCGGAAGGCGACAGGTCGAGGATTCTTGAAAGTCGCGCTGCCAGGTCGTCGATGTCCTCGAGCTGGCTTGGTATGGCCGTCATCGACAGCGACTGCTTGTTGGCGGCAAGCAGGTTGCCGTGCCGGTCGTAGACGACCCCGCGCGGGGCGCGCAGGAAGGTTACTCGCGTGGAATTCTCCAGCGCCGCTGCCCGGTAATAGCGATTCTGGAGGATCTGCAGCCATCCCAGGCGAGCGACCAGAGCGGCCATGGCGGCCAGCACGATGAATGCCAGGACGATTGCCTTCACTCCTGGTGCCTCGAGACTTTGCCTGGGAAGGGTGGACTGGGCCATGTCAGCTGGTTGCCTGCTCAGCGCTGGAGAAGTCGTACCAGCGTCGCATTGGGAAATAGACGAAGGGAGCTATGAGGGCATTCAAGAGACCCTCCGGCAGGGCGATCTGCGCCAGGTGCTCGAAGACCCCGGGACGGCCGCCAAACCAGAGCTGCCAGGCCATGATTGCCTCGGCTGCTACTGTGGCAAGGAGCACAAGCGGTATGCAAATCAACGTCTCCCGGTTGAGATTGCGCAGGCAGAAGTAGCCTGTGATCCAGCCTATCACGGGGAAGCACAGGGGATACACGGGCAGCACGGAGGCGTACAGAGCGCCTATAAAGCCTCCGACCATGGCTCCGCTCAGCGAGCCGCTGGCGGCCTGGTGCAAAAAGATCTCGGCCACGGTTGCCTTGCGCAGCTCCTCCGGGGTGATGGGCGGCAGGCGCGAACCGAACACCGACCCCCAGAGCGCCGTCAAGGTAAGCGGCAGATTGCAGACGATGCCCTGGAAGGCAAGGTTATTGAGAACGGTCATTTGCAAAAGCCATGCCAGGCTTATGACAAAGGCCGCCAGCGCCACGTCGCATGCTCTTTTTCGCGTTCGCTCGGACAGCACTGCCATGGCGCGCGGCCCTCCTAGATCCGCTCCGGTTGAACGACAAGCACCTGACGCAGGTCGAAGAGGTTCTCCGACAGGCGCACTTCGATCGACAGGGTCGTGCCGTTGGTGTCGCGGCGAACGCCACTTACCACGCCGACCGGATGCCCGGTGGGAAAGATCCCTCCGTCGCCCAGGCAAACAATCTTGTCTCCCACGTCCACCGAGGTTCCCACGGGCACAAAATCGATGACCGCAGGACTGCGGCCGCGCCCGCACAGCACGCCGGGCTGGCCGATTCTCTTTATGAGCACGGCCAGCTTTTGATCGGGATCGGTCAGCAACCTGACCACGCTGGCCTTTTCTGATACGCTGGCAACCTGCCCGACCACGCCCTCGCTGGTAATTACGGCCGAGCCGACTAGCACGCCATCGAGCGATCCTTTATCGATTGTGACTTGCTGGAACCAGTTGTCCGGGTTGCGTGTGATCACATCGGCTGCTACTGTCTGGCGGTCCAGTCCCTCTCTCAAGCCCAGCAGCGAGCGCAGCCTGTTGGTGTCCTTGGATTGCTCCCTGAGTCTGGTCAGCTCGAGCTGCTGGTCGGCAAGCTTCTTCTCCAGGGTCTTTATGCGGGCTGATGCCTCCAGAAGCTCCTTTGCCAGTTTTTGGGTCGATTCCACCTGGTAAGCGCTTTTGGTCAGCAGCGCCGAAGCCCAGGTGTGGACGGTGAGGACTGCGCCGCTGATTGGTCCGGCCACCATCCAGAGCAAGATCAAAAGGAACACGACTTCGGCGATTGATTCCGAGTCTATGGGCAGCCGGCTTCGCTGCTGGAGCGCCACGTAAGGCCGCCTCCTCAGGCTTCGTAGAGGGACTGCTCGAGCACGCGCCTGTAGGAAGGGTCGCTCAGCATCTTGCCTGTGCCGATGGCGACGCACGAGAGCGGGTCGTCGGCAATGAACACGGGCACCTCCGTCTCGTTGGCGATGAGCTCATCGAGACCCTGCAGGAGCGCACCGCCACCGGCAAGGACTATGCCGCGATTGAATATATCGGCTGCCAGCTCGGGCGGCGTACGCTCGAGAGTGCGCTTTATCGCCTCAATGATGGCCGACAGCGGCTCGGCCAGCGCCTCACGCACCTCGCCGCGGCTTATTGTGACGGTGCGCGGCAGGCCGTTGATCAGGTTCAGGCCGCGCACATCATACTTGTCGTTGTCGACCGTCTTGTAGGCGGAGCCCAGGCGGAACTTTATTTCCTCGGCTGTTCTTTCCCCGATGGCCAGGCTGTGCACCTTTTTCATGTAGTGG
>DATNRD010000503.1:0-4325 GCA_036703665.1 Candidatus Obscuribacterales bacterium | reverse complement strand
GTGGAAAAGCACCTGGCCGATGTCGTGTAATTCATGGCTGAACTGGCGATACGAGCAGAGAATCTTGGCAAACGTTATCTCATCGGTGGGGAGCGAGCTCACTACAAGCGCCTGTCCGACCTTATAACGGCCTTTGCCCGCAACCCCATCCGCCAGCTCAAACAATTGGGCGTATTCAGGTCTCCATCGGATTACATCTGGGCCCTCAAGGACGTTTCATTCGAGATCCACCAGGGGGAAGTGGTCGGCATCATCGGCAGAAACGGCGCGGGAAAAACCACCTTGCTCAAGATCCTCTCCCAGATCACCGAGCCTTCCGAGGGCTCGGCCGTTCTGCGCGGCAAGCTGGGGTCCCTGCTGGAGGTCGGAATCGGCTTTCATCCAGACCTTACAGGAAGGGAGAACATCTATCTCAATGGCGTGATTCTCGGCATGAAGAAAGCCGAGATCGATCGCAAGTTCGACAACATCGTAGCTTTTGCCGAGGTGGAAAAGTTCATCAACACACCGATGAAGCACTACAGCACCGGCATGTACGTGCGCCTGGCCTTTGCGGTTGCAGCTCATCTGGAGCCGGACATTCTGGTTATCGATGAGGTCCTGGCCGTGGGCGACGCCGCCTTCCAGCAAAAGTGCCTGGGCAAGATAGGCGATGTAGCAAAAGAAGGCCGCACCGTGCTCTTCGTCAGCCACAACATGGCTGCCGTTCAGGGCATCTGCAAGAGAGCACTGCTTCTATCCGGCGGGCGCCTGATTGCCGATGGTCCGACCCAGCAGGTGGTCGATCACTACCTGGAAATGATCGATCGCATGACCGCAATGCCGCTGGCGGATCGCCCCGACCGGAAGGGGGACAAAAGCATTCAGTTTCTCGAGTGCGAGCTGTGGGATGCCCACGGTCAGCCGACACCATGCGTGGTATCAGGACAGGACGCCATCCTGGCCATACGATACAAGTCCGCAAACGGGCAACCGCTGAGGAAAGTGCATCTGGAAGTTGAAATGTATGGGCGCTTCAACGAGAGCCTGTTTCAACTGTCGACCGACGTGGCCGGGGCCGATTTCGAGGAAATCCCGGCCGAAGGGCACATCGTCCTGAAGATTCCCCGAATTCCGCTGCAGCCTGAGCGTTACGTCTTCGATCTCTACTGTACGGTAAGCGGCAACATGGCCGACTACATCCAGCACGCTGCCGCCATAACCGTGGAAAGCGGCGACTTCTTCGGCACCGGCCGACTACCCATGGTCGGCCACGGACACTTCCTCGTTCCTCACTCCTGGTCCATCGCCCCGGTCAAGAGTTACTCACACAAAGGCACGGACGTTTAGACGACCGAAGCACATCACGAAAGCTATCCGGCGTCAGGCCGGGCCGCGCTAGCTATGCGAACGATGCCGGCGGTGCCGTCCACTTCCAGGACAGTGCCGTCATCCCACCTGCTTGTGGCGTTGGTGACGCCAGTTACACAGGGGATTCCGTACTCACGGGCGACCAGGGCGCCGTGCTGCAGCATGCCGCCCACTTCCAGAACGACTGCCGCGGCATTGACAAACAGCGGCGTCCAGCCCGGGTCTGTTGCTCTGGCTATAAGCACTTCTCCTTTGAGCAGCGGCTTTTCGTCACAGCTGTGCAACGTCTTAGCCGGCCCTGTGGCTACACCGGGTGACACCGCTGTCCCGGCTGCCTCACCTTTGCCAGCCGGGCGTGGGCGAGGTCTCAGGATGCGCCCGCGGGAATCGAAGAGCCGCGGCAGCTCTGGAACTTGTGCCAGGCGATCGCTAAACGCCCGATTGGCCTTCGCCAGGCTGCTCAGATCAAGAGTCGCATCAGCCAGCGCGTCTTCCAGATTGTCCAGCGTAAGGTCGAACACCTGCTCCGGCGCCTCTAGCCTCCCGGCCTTAACAAGCGCCAGCGCCTCCTTGAGAAGGCGGCGACGCAGCACATCTAGAGCGAACACAACGTGATACTTGGGGGTTTCCCTGTATCCAGCGAAGTTCTCGATGATCCTGTAGAGGATGTCGAGCTCCTTACGCACGAGCCAGCCCTTGTGACGCGCTATCCCTCGAAGCGTCAGATAAGCCTGGCGACGAGCGGCTTGACTGCGTTGGAACCTGGCTTCCGCGTCGTCGGTCACACCACTGCTGTCGAGCACCTGGGCAATCTGTTGAAGCAGCATTCCTGGATTATCCCGGTAGCGCGGGCTGGCAATGTCCAGCTCGCCGGGTCCGCGATGCCCGTACGTGTCCAGGAAATGCGACCAGCCTTCCAGAAAGTCGCCCGGCAGCGTCCGCGACTCGATGCCCTGCTCGAGCTCGGTCACCGAGAGGGGTCCGGGCAACCTCTTAGCCAAACGATTCAGTTCCAGCCCCATCTGCACTGTCACGTTGTTTGGCAAGGAGCGGTCGAGGGACGCAACCAGCTCATGTGCACTCTCGGGGAAGATGTGCCGTAGCCTCAGAGGCGCTATAACTTTGGAAAGCATTATGATTGGCGCAAAGTAAGGAACGGCCAGGTTAGCCGTCCGATCGAATATCTCTCGCGCAAGCTCTGACACTGACATATCGAGTTCAGCCAGCCTCCTCAGTTCTTTCAAGTGCTCCTCGCGCGCTTGACCGATTTGCTGGTGAGCGTTTCCCGGGAAAAGTGCAACCTCAACAATAAACGGAAGGCGCCTCAGGTACATCGCAAGCATGGACAGCTTGAACCCGCCCGACACCTGCGATCGTGCGCGGTACATACCTTCAGGCACCTGATCCAGCGCCGCTGCCGCTACGGGATCGATGTGCGTCAACGCACGCGCGAGTTTGTCTTTTTTCAGCATGCTGAGCGCATTTGACACATTCAGGTATATGCGCCCGTAGCGAACATATGCCAGGGTCGTATCGATGTTCGCTGAGTAGTCGCGCCCGGTCAAGCGTGTTGCCATGTACTTGACGAAGGTCTGTAAGACCGACGTTCCCATGGGCGACAGCGGCTTGTAGAGAGCCTGGGCGCTTATGGTGGCATCGAGATACAGCCGGCGGGGCTGACCTGGTGCAGTGAGCAGCTCAGGAGCTACCGGCACATATGCCGTAATCGGCCGGGCCTGCAACAAGTAGACCGCACCGCCCGCAATCGCCCACTCGATGTCCATTGGCTTGCCAAAATGTTTCTCCACTGCTGTCGTCAAACGCGTGAGCTGCACGGCATCCTCGTCGCTGAGCGCAGGAATGTCTGTGCGGTCCTCGCGCCGCTCCTCAGTTCCGCCCGAGGACAGAAGCCGTATCGCTGTCGCTTTGTTGCCAATCCGCCGTTCTTTGATTTCGAGAGTATGCTTGTCCACAATGTACGTATCGGGCGTGACCTGTCCGGCCACTACCGACTCGCCAAGTCCCCAACTAGCACTAAGAACTGTCTCATCGAAATCGTTGGTGACCGGGTTGAGAGAAAAGCCCACTCCGGCTACGTCACTGTCGACCTGAGCCTGAACGATTACGGCAATCCGGGGATCGTATATGTCAAATCCGTGCTGCGCCTTGTAGACGACGATCCTGTGGTCGAGGCAGGATGCAAATGCCCTCTTGATGCTGTCCGCCATGTGTTCGCGCGTCACGCCGAGGACAGTCTCATATCCTCCTGCGAATGACGTTCCCTCGATATCTTCTTCGGGCGAGGAGGAACGCACCGCGAACAACGTCCCGGGCGCCAAGGCCTTCAGCGCGTGAACGAGAGCTTCCGCCTGTTCCGTATCCAGCGTCAAATCCTCGGCGGCTGCCTTCAGCGCCTGGCACGCGGTCGCGTGTTCCCATTCAGAGCTTCTCAAGAAGCCGTCCCAGGCGGAGGTCGATTTGATAGCGTCGATCCAGGGCTGGAAAAATCGCACCGTCAGCACAAATCCAGATGGCACCGGCAACCGCGCGCGGCAAAGTTCCATGAGCCCAAATGCCTTGCCTCCCACCTCGGCGATAGGAGCTTCGACCGGGCCTGGAAAGTGGTACACCAGCGGCGCCTTGTCATCTCGACTTGGTGAGTCCTTGTCTCCGCTCATAATCATCATTGTCTCAGGACCGCGCCAGTCCACGCCTATCCGAGGGCGCGGGCGTTTCGCACAACAGCATTAATTAAAGGGATCTACTGCGCTGGGAGCGCCGGCTTCCAGCCGGCACGATGTCGGCGCTCCCGAAACAAAACCGCAACGTTATATGGGTCTTCGGGCCAATGAGTGGGTAAACGGAGCATCTTGACTGCCGTCAAAGTGCCATAGGTTGCCAATCCTGTAGACCTTTCCCCGACTCCAGAAATTCCTAGAAATGCCGGCACGCCGGCGCGGGGAAACAGGCGTGAG
>DATNRD010000502.1:0-8576 GCA_036703665.1 Candidatus Obscuribacterales bacterium | reverse complement strand
AAGCTGCACCCAAATCATATTGGGATCCCAGAAAAACCGATTGGAAGACGTTCAAGCAGCTGTTGGCCCGTTTTCGCGAGCTTGGAACAACACATGGCTTCAAGGTTACCGTGGTGGCTTTACGGCGTGCCGATGAGGATGAGCAACGCTATGCCGCACTGAAAGAAGCGACGGAGGCAACTGGTCTTACTCTCATTGATGCTGGCAGTGAATTTCCAGATGCAGGACGACGATATTGGATTTACGAAGCCGACAGACATCCCAATGCAGAGGCAAATCTCACATTCGCCCGTACACTGGCGAAGTCTTTGCGACTCGATTGATTGCCAGCAGTCCGGACAATTCCGTCACTTGAGACAAAGCCAGGCAACCGGAGCCGCACCTCTGCTAATTTGATGAGCGCGCTGTTGCATCTTCGCAAGATTCCTGTTAAGCAGTGACACTCAACAAGGCACTCCGGTCCGCTCGGCTTCTGAGCTATACTGGGCAGTCTGCCTGCTCTCTGACTGTGGCACAGGAGGCGTGTATGAGCGAGTCTGGCTATTATCGCTACCCGACCATTCATGAAGACACGATCGTTTTCTGTTGCGAGGACGACCTGTGGAGTGTATCGGCAGCCGGCGGCGTCGCAAGACGCCTGACGGCAGGCAGGGGCGAGTGCTCGTTGCCACGGCTTTCGCCAGATGGCGAGCTGGTTGCCTATGTGAGTCAGGACGAAGGTCACGCCGAAGTATATGTCATGCCGGCGCGCGGCGGTGAATCCAGACGGCTCACCTATCTGGGCGCCACCTGTATATTGAGCGGCTGGAGCCCGAATGGACAGGAAATTTTGTTTGCCTCCGACGCCGGCTCTCCCTTTGTCAGGATCACCGAGGGGTTCGCGGTCGAGTCCGGCGGCGGGCAGCCCCGCAGGCTCGAACTCGGACATATGACTTCGGTAAGCGTGAATGAGGAAGGCGGTGTTGCCATCGGGCGGAACGCCACCGACCCGGCCAGATGGAAGCGCTACCGCGGCGGCACAGCCGGGGAAATCTGGGTCGACGCCAACGGCAGCGGTCAGTTTAGTCGCCTGGTGGACTTGCCGGGCAACCTTGTCTGGCCAATGTGGCTTGCCGGCCGCCTCTACTTCCTCTCGGATCATGAAGGGATAGGGAACATCTACTCCTGCCTGCCCGACGGCTCCGACCTCACCCGGCACACGCATGAAACCGAGTACTATGCGCGCTTCCCGTCGACCGACGGTTGCCGCATAGTCTACACAGCCGGCGCCGAAATATGCCTGTACAACCCGCGCTCGGACGAGATTCGCCGCCTTGCCGTGGAGGCGCCGGCAACGCCACGCCAGTCCGCGCGCAAATTCGTCGAAGGCAAAGAGTTCCTGGAACACTTCAGCATCAATCCTGCCGGCGATTCGCTGGCCTTCATCTGTCGCGGACAACCGCTGGTCATGCCCTTCTGGGAAGAAGCGGTCGTTCAATACGGCGCGGGCAGCGCAGTCCGCTATCGCCACTGCGAATGGCTGCCGGACGGCAAGCGGATCGTCGTGGCAAGCGATGCAGCGGGCTGCGACAGGCTGGAGGTCCATGCTCTCGATCAGGCGGCGGAACCGGCTACCGCCACGCATGCAGAAATCGGACGGGTAACCGAGATGGCCGTCTCACCGGTATCCGATATGGTGGCAGTCGCCAACCACCGACACGAGCTTGTGCTCATAGATCTGACAACGCAGCACGCGACAGTGGTCGATCGCGGCCCGGCAGACAGGATCGCCGATTTAGCCTGGTCTCCGGACGGCAGGTGGGTGGCATACACATGGTCACCTTACTCGGGAACGTCCATCATTCGGGTGGTCGATGCAGCGACGGGCACCACCCACGATATCACTAGTCTGGTGCTGGCCGACCGGTCGCCATCGTTCGATCCGGAGGGCAAGTATCTCTACTTCCTTTCGGCCCGGGAATTCAAGCCGGTTTACGACGCCACGCAGTTCGAGCTGAGCTTCCCGCAGGCGCAGCGGCCCTTCCTTGTTACCCTGCGCAAGGACGTGCCTGATCCTTTCGTTCCCAGACCAAAGCCCATTGTCAGCAAGGAGTCGGACAAATCCAGGGACAACCGGCAAGACCGTGACGCTGGGCCTCCTGCTGTCGAGATTGATTTTGAAGACATCTCTGGAAGAATCCTGGCCTTTCCAGTGGAAGAAGGGCGTTACGGGCAGATTGTTGCGGCCAGGGGAAGGGCCCTCTTTACACGCTTCCCGCTGCGCGCCATAGGCAAGGACTTCAGCTGGTATGACGAAAAACCGGAAGCAGGCACACTGCTGGCTTACGACTTTGACGAGCAGCGTGCCGCGACACTGCACAACGAGGTGACCTTTGTGCGCCTGGGTTACGATCACCAGACGCTCGTTTACCTCTCCCGGGAGCGCTTGAGAGTGGTGGACGCCCAGGAAAAGCTGCCTGCTGAAAGCGAGCATCGATCGGCACCCGATGCCGCCGGGCGCAAAAGCGGCTGGATCGATCTCAATCGCCTGCAGGTGCTTGTCGAACCGCGCAAAGAATGGCAGCAGATGTATAAGGAAGCCTGGCGCCTGCAACGCGAGCACTTCTGGGATGAGAGGATGTCGGAGGTAGACTGGAATCTCGTCCTCGAGCGTTACGGCGCGCTCGTGCCCCGCGTCCGCTGCCGGTCGGAGTTCTCCGATCTCATTTGGGAGATGCAGGGCGAGCTGGGTACCTCCCATGCCTACGAAGTTGGCGGCGACTACAGGAAGCCCCCCGCCTATCAGCGCGGCTTCCTGGGAGCAGAACTGGCCTACGATCAGGCAAGCGGCGGCTATCGCATAGAGAGAATCCTAAGAGGAGACTCATGGGATGCGGACAGCGACTCGCCCCTGGCCGATCCCGGGCTGGGTGTCGCGCAAGGCGACATCATCGTCGCCGTCGCCGGGCGCAGCGTAAGCCGTAATCTCTCCGTAGACGAGCTGCTCATAAATTCGGCTGGCAAACCGGTGCAGCTTACCATCCTGAGTCCAGGCGGTTCGCGCCGGCAGGTGGTCGTCACGACATCGAAAGACGAGCGCTGGCTGCATTACAGGCGGTGGGTGGAGGGCAATCGGCGGACCGTCCATGAAGCGTCTCAAGGCCGTCTTGGCTACGTTCATATCCCGGACATGGGTCGCTGGGGATTTGCCGAGTTTCACCGCAGCTACCTGCCCGAGGTCCACCGCCAGGGTCTGGTTGTCGATGTTCGCTACAATCGCGGCGGTCACGTCTCGGCACTTCTCCTGGAGAAGCTCGCCCGCAAGCGCGCCGGCTACGCGGTTTCACGCTGGGGAATACCCGAGCCTTATCCATCGGAGTCGGTGGCCGGACCGATAGTTGCCATCACCAACCAGTTCGCCGGCTCCGATGGCGACATATTCAGCCACTGTTTCAAGCTCTATGAGCTGGGGCCGCTCGTCGGCAAGCGCACCTGGGGTGGTGTCATCGGCATCTGGCCCAGACACCGCCTGGTGGACGGAACGGTCACGACACAGCCGGAGTTCTCCTTCTGGTTCGCCGATGTTGGCTGGAACGTGGAAAACTACGGGACTGATCCCGATTTCGACATCGATATCGCCCCCCACGACTACAGGGAGGGACGCGACCCCCAACTTGCCAGGGCGCTGGAGCTTGCCATCGAAGCACTGGAGAATACTCCTGTTGCGCTGCCGAGTTTCGACCAGCGCCCGAAGCTGCCCATTCCGCGCACCTTGCCGAGTTCATCGGCACCCACGCCGGCCCGGAGAACTTAGCACGCGAATTGCAACATATGGCAACGTTTATGCTCTTGCCGAATCCACCTTGGCCCCGTACGGGCCGGGCTTGTCCCCGCCCACGAAGCAGGAGGGGAGCCCCTCCTACACATCCGGAAGAGGCGACCAGCAGCACTACCAGCGGTTACCATATGTATCCGGAAGGCACGGGCGTTTATTTCTCTCAGGAGGTTCATGTGACAAGCATCTCAATTTCGCCACCAGGACCAAAAGCAAGTACATCCGGCGTTTATTTCTGTCAGGAGGTTCGTGTGACAAGCGCTGAAAAACTCAGGCTTTGCCTGCTTGCCGTGCTGGTGGGGTCATTCATAGGGCAGTTCTTCACACCTCCTGCGATGGCTGAGAAGAAAGAAGGAGTCGAGGCCACAATCGACGTGCAGGCCAGCCCGCAGAAGTGCTTCGAGACCATAGTCGGTCAAAGGACGGCAGAGCCGGCCAAACGCAGGGTCATCTCACAAGACGGCAACCGCACCGTCCTGGAAGAGAAATTCACTGGGTTACCGGTGATCGGCGACGCCTATATGCAATACGAGGAGATAGCCACGCCCTATTCGAGCCTGGTGGCACATCTAATCAAATCCGACAAGTTCAAGGCCTTCGAGAGCCGCTGGACGCTGACCGCTACCGCAGACGCCAAAGGAACATCGATTCGACTGTACACCTACCTCAACACGGGACTCTGGCTGCCCTTCGCCCAGCAGTTGACCAACAGGCAGACACACCAGGACATTACCGCTCGGCTGGGGCTCATAAAAAGACTAGCCGAAGGGGGTCAGTAGGCGTTCCATCTGAACCGGCCCACCCACTGACTGAATCAGTACGCATCCAGCCGCTTAGAGGTATCTGACCACCACGGCTACTCTGGGCGCGGACTCGGCAAGATGGTGGCTCTCTCCCCTGGCTTCCATCTGATCGCTATCCTGACGGCGT
Source organism: Candidatus Obscuribacterales bacterium (assembly GCA_036703665.1). Classification (GTDB taxonomy): domain Bacteria; phylum Cyanobacteriota; class Vampirovibrionia; order Obscuribacterales; family Obscuribacteraceae; genus DATNRD01. The sequence goes on along the minus strand of DATNRD010000502.1, from coordinate 3,832 downwards.
GCCTGCTAGCCCAAGTGACCGGTCACGAAAAGTCAGGCACGAAGGGCAAATCTAAGGGTAGCAATGAGGATCGGACCACGAAAAAGGGGTGATTTTCGTAGATTCACCATAAGTGAACGTAGTTTCCACACTTACAGCCTTAACAGGTCTAGTTAATATCCAGGCTCTGCTATTCGCTCACTGTGGAAAAAACGTAGCTCAATGCCTCTCGACCATGTGCGGGACTCTGATGTCAGCCGCGACCTGAATTCGAACGTCGGTTCACTGGTTGAACTGAAGCCGCCGGAGACTCGGCTGGACAAGCTCCATCGCGAGTTGTCCCTCCTCGGCGAGGCTGCCTACGGAGGCTTTACCGACCGTGCCAGGCAATCCCTTTCCGATGTTCCAGGGCTGGCAGTCCAGCAAGGCACTGCGTTTACCATCGGATCGGTGCTCGGTTTCCTGTCTAAGTGTAAAGGTCGCGGGGCGGTGATTGCCGGTGGCGTCGGTGCAGGAATGACAGCCGCATTCATCTGGGATATCGCCCGCCCGGAGCGCTGGCAAAACCTCAGCACAGCTATTATCTCCACCTGGCAATCCGATGCCAACTACGAGCGAGACCTGGCGGCGTTGAAACCTCAAGTTGGTGGATTTCTCTTCGACACGGTTCTAAGCACTATTGGTGGCACTTTTGGTGCGCGCTTTGGTGCGAGAATGAGAGAAACTCGCAGCGTCGATAATTCGATTGGCGCCCAGATTCTAGTGGACATGCCGCCAGTGCGGCGCATGATTACGCCTGAGGTAAATAAGGGAACCATCAATGAAGCTTCATTGAAATCAGTGGTTTCCACGACCACTGGTGAATCGCAAACAAGGGGCACCACATCCAACTCCACTGTCACGCGTCCCAAGAATGCATTCGAACTCCGAGAAGAGGGATTGCCTTCCGATCGCAATAGCGATCGCTTTCAATCGATGATCGGACGGCAACTTGGAATAGACCTCGCGCAACTGCAAGCAGGCAAAATTGCTATTCTCCACCCTCGATTCACTCGCCCCGAAAAGCAATTGGCCGGTCGATTCAATAGAAGCGATATTGGCCTCTGGGGCTCTGCCGAGCAAGGTGTGGGCGTCGTAGAATACATGTCCATCCCAAGCAAGCGAGGCTATCTCTCCTCCGCACCATCCGTGGTGCGCATTACAAAACGCACCGGCGAGCACACTCCTTCCGGACACGCAGACAAAGCCGGTAGTGGCGTATTCGTCAGCGCAGAAGGGAAGGTCGCCACAAACGCACACGTCATTGACGGAGCAACCAGCCTCAAGGTGGAAACATATGACGGCAGATCATACTCGGCAAGAGTTCTGGACAGGGACGACTTTACCGATCTGGCAATACTGCAATTGGTCGGCGTTGAGAAGGGTAAGACATTCCCTACCCCCGAGTTTGCTGAATTGACCGAAGCAATGTCAGGAGCACGGGTAGCAGCCGTCGGACACCATGGCGGGCTCAAGGGTGTGATTGCTTCACCCGGACAATTCAAGGAGAAGAAGAGCTGGACGGACACCGCCCTGTATGCACTCGATAGTATCGTGCCTGGTGCTTCAGGCTCACCGGTATTCGACTTAAGAGGACGGCTCGTAGGGCTGGTGGCATCCACTTATCACTACTTGCCGGGAAAAGTAACCGGACCAAGCGTCGAGCAAATTTCAATCATGCTTGGCCACATCAGTTCCCGAGGATCGCGAAGGCTGGCTAGTTGATCCAGAAACGAAAGAACAGGTTTCAAGAGTCAATGAAAGTGCAGCGCAACACTCGGTTTTGCTGATCTTCGGCTGCTTCCACTTCTTCATCGGTTGCCTTGGCCTTAGGTCCAAGATCGAGCGCAGCTTTCGCCCGAATAACCGCTCCTTCAACTGGCCGTCAGCACCGGTCAGGATGTAACCTGGCTGAGCTGTAACACCGTTTACTTTACGGCGAATTGCGATGGTAACCCTGGGAGCGCAGCCGTCTCGCCTGCATTTGACACGGCCGACAGAGAGGCAACGACGGCAAGCGAAGGAGGCAAGGAGCCTCCGGAGCACTTGTCGCATCGCGAAGTCGCACGAAAGTGCGATGGAGCAAGGCGGCGCAGCCGCCGTCGGCCGCCGAGCCTGTTGAGGCGCGGAGGAGCCGCAGACAGCGGCGACGGAACGCTAGGACGACCTGCCCGCGTCCCCGGGTTAAGTGAACGCTATGGCTGCTAGCCGCTCGGCGCCAGAGTTCTGCGTTGCCCCGACTGAGCCTGCCTGGCCTCGTGCATGGCCTGAAGTAGCTCGAACAAGAGCCCTTTGTTTCGCACCGCCGAAAACGGCCGATAGCTGACCAAATGATAGAGGGCTCCCTTGGCAACGAGATTCCGATCGAGATCGTGCAGCAGTTCCTCGGCAATGATAGACTCGCCCACCTGCAGGAATACAACCATAATCCGCCCCGGACCTGTCATCTTCCTGGAGGCTTCGATCAGCACATCCTGCAAGGCCGGCCCAACGTTTTGCGTGCCGTCCGTAAGAACCAAAACGAGGCAGGTTCTACCGGCGCTCCCAGGCTTGCTGAAATGGTCATTGAGAACAGACTCCAGCGGGCGCGAAATGTCCTTGCGGCTGCCGGCCGGCCCCACCCGGTCGAAAACCTGCTTGAGATCCCACAGGTTGACCGCCTTGTAGGTCTGATAACTGTCATTGAACAAGACCAGGTCGAAACCGGAATCCAATACCCTCGATGTGGCGACATAGAGATTGTCGATCTGGTTCCTGCACCATGTCCATTTACTCACGTCACCAGGACAGCCGGCATTTCGGTCGTTCATGGACCCGCATCTATCCAGCATGATCACCACATCACAATCGCGCAAGCCAGTCAACTCCTTATCGAAGGGCGAGTCGCCGAATGAGAAGCGCGCCTTTCTGGATTCGAACTCAGAGCGCAGCCCGTGCACGTTTACGGCCACCCTGGCCTGATATTGTTTGCCCGCCCTTTCGACAGTAAGAACAATGACGTCGTCGCCCGTCTCGGCCTTTACGACCTTGTCCCCCTCCTTCAATCCCGAATAAGCGGCTGCACTGCCGAGGGAGATTTTCGAGACCGTGGCCGGTAGGCTTCCACCAGCCAACCCGATCCCCGCCGACGAGCACAGATACGAAAGCTCGTCGATCCTCCCGCGCAGCAGGACCGGGCGCACCGGCGCTTTACTTGATGAGGCCGCCGCCTTACGCGCTGCCATCGCATTCGGTGCCAATACAACGACGGCGATAATCAGAATTACAAGAACCGCAGCTGCGCCGGATAAGTCCCTCAGAGCCGAGCCGCCAGCAAACAGGCACCCTTGCGCTTCCCGACACATTTACCGTGCTCCTGCCCGCACAGCTCCACCGGATTTGGCGCCGGCGGCCTGATTAAGCTTTCTCGGCTGAGCCCGGGCGCCGGCAGTCCCTTTCTGCAGCGGCGTCTGCCGGGCAGGTAGGTCGAGCTCCGGGCGCTCGCCGAAGTTGACGTAGTTGCGAATGTACAAGTCAGTGCCGAGCGGCACGAGCTGGATATTGCCGCTGGGGTTCCGAAGCTGCTTGTTCATCTGCCCCGATTGCGCAACCGTGCCGTGCACCTTCTCTTTTGCGCCGGCAATCAAGCTCTCGACGTCCTTGTGATAGTCCTCCATGAGCTGCTGAATTCGCCGCTTGGCCCGCAAAACTGCCTGAGACATCTCGACTTCGGCTGCCGTCAGGTTGCTCTCTTCGCTCCTGGGAATCTTGGCGCCGATAATGAAGGATGCCGGGTTTATCTTGCCTTTGCTGTACGTGATACCGCCGTAGGTAG
>DATNRD010000501.1:0-5224 GCA_036703665.1 Candidatus Obscuribacterales bacterium | reverse complement strand
TCCCCGAGCATGGTCGAGGTGCCGTGAGCGTTGACGTACGTTACCTCTTCCGGCTTGAAGCCCGCATCGCCGAGAGCAATTTGCATGGCGCGCATGGCGCCGTCTCCGTCTGCGCAGGGCTGAACTATATCGTAGGCATCGCCGGTCATTCCGTATCCGGCGAATTCGGCATAGATGAAGGCACCGCGCTTGCTTGCGTGAGAGAGGGACTCGAGCACCAGAATGGCGCCCCCCTCCCCCATGACGAATCCATCGCGATCGCGATCGAACGGACGGCTGGCGCGTTCCGGCTCGTCATTGCGTGTAGACAGGGTGCGCGCCGAGGCGAAGGCGGCCATGCACAGCGCTGTGATTGGCGCTTCGCTGCCGCCAGCCAGCATGACGTCGGCTTCCCCTCGTTGAATGATGCGGGCAGCGTCGCCGATCGAGTTGGCCGAGGTGGCACAGGCGGTTACCGTGCAGGTGTTGGGACCTTTAGCGTTGTTAAGGATGGAAACCCAGCCGGCAGCCATGTTGACGATCAGCATCGGCACCGTAAATGGTGAGCACCGGTCCGGGCCTTTCTCCATCAGAGTGCGATGCTGCTTTTCAATCGTGTCGAACCCGCCTGCTGCCGAACCAACCACCACTCCTACCCGGTTTGGATCTTCTTGCTGCATGTCGAGCTTGGCGTCCTTGACCGCCAGGTCGGCGGCAGCAACGGCAAACTGGATGAAGCGATCCATGCGCCTGGCTTGTTTGGCGTCGATGTAGGCAAGCGGATCGAACTCGGGAAGCTCCGCTGCAATCTTGCAGGACGATTGCACCGCCGGCGGAACAAGCGTGCAGCGGCGGACGCCCGAGCGCCCGGACAGAAGACCCGCCCAGAACTCGTCTTTGCCGACTCCTACCGAGGAGATCGTGCCGATACCGGTAACAACTACTCGTTCTTTCACCATCTAGAAAAACACTCAGGGCCAGCAACTTTAATGGTACCGGCCCGCCGCGCTCCGGATGTTACGCCGGAGGTTTCATTTGTCAGGACATGGTCCTAAATGTGAGCCGCGATGTACTTGACCGCTTCGCCCACGGTGGTGATTTTCTCGGCGTCTTCGTCGGGAATTTCCATTCCGAACTCTTCTTCCAGGGCCATGACCAGCTCGACAGTGTCGAGGGAGTCAGCGCCGAGGTCTTTGGTGAAGCTTGCTTCCATCGTCACTTCGTCGGCGTTGACGTTGAGCTGCGCCACGGTAACCTTCTTTACCCGCTCGAAGGCTTCCTTCTCTTCCATGTGTCCTTATTACCTCATCATCCGAAAACGCAATGGGAAAGCTGGTGCCCTTTCGGGCGTGCCAAGGGTCATAGGATAACATGCCACCTTACCCCGAACCACCTATGTGCCGATTCATTGCAGAATCTTCAAACAAAGGAGGCAGCGGCGACCTGGGATGAGCCCCAACGGCACTCACAACACCAGCAGCTCTTGTCCGGGGAGCGCCTTGCGCCAGCGCTCCCGGCGTGCCGGCCGGCGAGTGACGTGGTCGCGCGGGGGCGGGAAGGCGCGCAGCCGCCGGAGCGCTTAGTTACGTATAGAGGCCGCCGCTGACTTCCAGGACCTGCCCGGTGATGTACGCCCCTGGTCCGGCAAAGAAGAGGACGGCCTTGGCGATGTCCTCAGGCGTGCCCATACGCCCGAGCGGTATCTTCTCCATAACCTTGCTTATAATTTCCTCACCCAGGGCACGGGTCATGGCTGTGTCGATAAATCCGGGCGCGACCGCATTGCAAGTGATGTTGCGGGAAGCGTACTCCAGAGCCAGCGTCTTCGTGAACCCGATCAAGCCGGCCTTGGCGGCTGCGTAGTTGGCTTGCCCGAAGTTGCCGTGTACGCCGGTGGTGCTGGCAATATTGATGATGCGCCCCGAGCGTTGCTTGGCCATATGCTTGAGGACCGGCTTGGTGACCTTGAAGGCGGAAGTCAAATTGGTGTCGATGACGGCCTGCCAGTTTTCTTCCGTCATGCGCATGAACAGCGCGTCCCGGGTGATGCCCGCGTTGTTGACGAGAATATCGACTCTGCCCCAGGTTTGCACAACGGTGTCGACCATTTTTTCAACGCTTTCCGTGATGGTGACGTTGCACGGAATGCCTATGGCCTCAATGCCGGAACGCTTCAGCTCTTCGCTCGTCTGCTGGCAGAGCTCCTCGTTAATGTCCGTGATAACGACTTTGGCTCCCTCGCCCGCGAGCGCCTCGGCGATTGCACGCCCGATGCCGCGCCCCGAGCCGGTCACGATTGCCACCTGGTCGATCAAACTACCCATCTGTCTCTCCTTATCCATTGAAACTGCCTTCTGCTCATCGGCTCATGGGCGCGATGATAACCCGAGCGGGGGTGAAAGGTTACCCAGCTTGGGCCGCGCTAACCAAATTCTTCACAACAAGGGGCGGGCAAGGCAGGGCCGCAGGAAGTGTGGCGGCGGTAGAGCGGGCGAAACCGGCCCTTACCAGAGATTTATGAGGCCCTCGGCTACCCGGTCCAGACGGTCACGATGGGCAATTTTGTCCAACCATCTCCGGGGGATGGCCGAGGCCCCGTGGTAGGCGCCGGCCAGCGCCCCTACAATTGCTCCGGCTGTATCGGTGTCGCCGCCGGCGACTGCGGCTGCGCAGATGGCCTCCTCCAGGTTGTGTCGGAAGATGAGGAAGATGCCAACCGCGGTCGGCACGGCCTCGTTGACGTTGGATTCGACATTGAGCAAGGAGTAGGGCAACTCGTGCGCGGGGTGGGCGTAGTCCAGGTCCGGTGCGACGTCGTCCCACCATTCGGCAAAGCGCGAATCGGTCTGGGCTGCCACCTCGAACTCCCGGCGAACGTAGGCGCGGACGCTCAGTTCGTCGGGCAGCTTGTCACCGCGAACGAAAATCCCCACAGTATGCGCGATCACCGCCGCTGCCGCCCAGACACGGCTGTCTCCGGTTGTGAGCCTGGCCTGCTCGACCGCCAGAGCTCCTGCATCCAGGCGGTCTGGCAGGCAGCCAAGCGGGTAGGCGCGGGCGGCGCCATTGTCATGAAGCGCTTCTGGCGACCCGTCGTCGACGGTCTCGCCGCTGTCCACCATGCGTCTCAAAGCTGCTAGGCAGGGCGCGCCGGGGGCGCTGGTCAGGAACTGGTCGGTTTCCAGCAGGCGCCTGTACCGCTCCTTCAGGTCCTGCCCGGAAAACTGCCCGCCGTTTTCAATAATCGACTCGGCCAGCTCGAGAGCCAGGAACGTGTCGGCCAGAAGCGCCCCTGGCGCGTGATCCGGCAGGTAGCTGCGTGACAGCCCGGGCGAAAAGTCGCGCAGCCCGCCCGGCCCGAGGCTGGACACGATGTCCTTCCTGTTCATCCCTATGCAGCTGCCGCCCAGGGAGTTGCCGCAGGCGCTGCCCAGGATGGCGCCTCTTATCCGGTCGGCAATCTTTTCGTCCATATTTAAGCGCTCCGTCGCCTTCCACCGGCTGCTACGCCGCCTTGCTCCATCGAGTGGCGCGGGCGCATTTCCATGCGCCCCTGCCAGGCTGACCTAGATGCTCCGGAGGTCCACAAGCTCGCTTCCTTCGCCGGCGCTGTTGCCTCGCTATACGTCGGCTGCCAGGACTGACCCCTGAGGTCAACCAGCTAATTATGCCAGAGGCAAATGCCGGCCCTGGGGAATCTACGAGCAGCATCGTAGTTTCCCGAATCGACACGATAGGAAATCTCCTTTACTGTCCTTTACATCGCACGGGGAGCACGTTCATGGGCGAACAATTCGATAAGGCTAAGGGGCAACCTGAAAAGACGGGCGATACGCTCGGCTTTCCGGAAAGCGTGGCGGCCGAGCTCACGCGTATACCGGTGGAGAAAATCACCGAAGCGGGCGAGCGTTTCAAGAAGAAGACCGACGGACTGCTCGAATCCGCCGTGGCCAACAGCTCCCTGGCCAGATACGGTCTGGTCACGGTGGAAGGGCTCGCCTACACGGTCCCCGGCATAGTCAACGGCGTCTACCACAACCTCTCCAATCTCCCGGAGCTGGGCTTCAAAGCTGCCACCGCCGCTACCATCGGCATCGGTCTGCGCCTTTTGCTGCCGGAAAAGGGCGCCGCACGGGCCCTTGTCGGCACGACCATGGGCTACTTCTTTATCAGAGACGCCTTGCGCCCGATTGTAAAAGCATATAAGGATGTCTCCGATGCCAGGGATGTGGCGAGCGTGCATAAGGCTGCCCGTGAAATGGGCGACGGGCTCGGGCTGTTTGCCGTCGACTCGTATATCGGTATCAAAGTAGGCAAGTTTGCCGAAGGGATGACCGGGCGGGCACTGAAGAGCACGCTGGGGACCAAGGATTATCTTGCCTTCGAGCAGTCCAAGGAGGTTTTCTGGAACTCGGACAAGCACGTCTGGGGGCGGGGCATGAACTGGGTCGCCGGCAAGGCTGACAAGGTAACCGGAGCGCTGGCCGAGCGCCTCGTTGCCCGGGAACAGCGCAAGCAGATTCCGCTCGAAGAAGCCTTGAAGCGAGTCGACGAGGCCGGACAGAAGGCTAAGCGCAGTCTGGAGGACGGCGGTTTCTACAAGTATGGACCCAGAAAGCAAACCGGTGAACGCGTCAACTTCAGCGAGTACGTAGATGCGCTCCTGCGCGGTGAGAAGCCTGCCGAGCCTACCGGTGCGCCGGAGCCCGTGGTCGAGCTGAAGCCGCTGTTTGCCCGGCGAGATGCAACCGCCAAGACTGCCGCCTCGGGGGCAGATGTCGACGTGGTGCTGGCCGGAACGCGGCCGGTCGAGGTCAGGGCTCCGGGCGGGACCCCACCTGCTCCTTCTACAGCAGCCGAGTTCGACGCAGCTAATGTAGCCAAGCTTGCCAATCACGCCCAGCGCGTGCAGAAAGCCTGGAGCGACGAGGCTGTCCAGATTGCGGATTTTAAGGACGGCGTCAAGTCGCCGGTCATCTCTGTCTCCGACAAGACACGCAAGGGAGCGCTCCTGGGACCCGAGTACGATGCCAGCACCAGACAGCTCGTCGACCTGGCCAACCAGGTTAAGAATGCCAAGCACGTCGAAGAGGCCGGGCTGGTCCTCGATCTGCATGCCAAGGCGGCCCTGCAGCATCAAATGAAAGAGCCGGCAGTGATGGACCTCAACATGTTTGCCCAGGAGCTGCACGGTCTTTTCCTGCAGGGACTGCGGCGGGCCGGTGTCTCGGACGGGGTGCTGGCC
>DATNRD010000500.1:0-5657 GCA_036703665.1 Candidatus Obscuribacterales bacterium | reverse complement strand
CGGGCGGATTGTTGAGGATGTTGATGAGATCGTTGACCTTCCGCCGTGCTTCGGCATTGGCGGAAGTGTCCGGCAGCTTGGCCAGGTACCCGCTCAATTGCTTGCCTGCCTCGTCGTAGCGCTTGGTCATGGCGTAGGCCTGCGCCCGGTACTTCCAGATTTCCGGCAGGGAAAGCCCGAGCTTGTCGGCAATGTTCAAGTGCGTGAGCGCCACGGCCGCGTGGTAAGGCGTTTCCTTCTTCAGGAGAGCACGTGCCAGGTTGAAGTGGGCACGCGGCTCGTACGCGTCAATCTTAATGCCGCGTTTGTACTCGACAATCGCCTCGTCGACTCGATTGGAGGCAAGCAGCGCATTGCCGAGGTTCACTCTTACCTGAGCGCCGTCCAGCCCTCTGGCGCTGTTGAGCTCCACAGCCTTTCGCAGCGCTCCGATTGCCGCATCTGACTTCTGCTGCTCCAGCAGCGCCGTGCCCACCCAAAAGTAGCCTTCCGAATCCTCCGGATGCTTCTCGACGTAACGTTGAAATTGCTCGAGGGCCGCCGCCGGCTGTCCCTTGAGCAGCAACTTTCGCCCTTGCTTGAGCATGGCCGGCAGCTCTCTGTGAACCTCTGCCTGCTTGCCAGCATCTGCCCTGGGCGCTGCCGGGCCGGCCTGCGCCGCCCCTCCTCCTGGAACAATAAGCGCAGGCAAGAGGATGAGCAAGCACTGGATCGCCGTAAGACCAGCACATTTCTTGCTGTCCCCGGCAGAGCGGCCGGCTACCGGGCGGTCATTACACGCAGTAACCGCGGTCGGTCTGCAGCCGGCGTCGGCCCGGCAGCGCCCTGTCTGACCGCGTCGCGATCCCCCGGCCGGACCCGCGCGGGCAAGCAACCTCGCCTGGCACGTCAGCAGTAGGAAAGACATGTTCATCATTCAACCGGCGAACGAAGCGGGCACAATAACAACACGCTAGCTCTTCCACCATATCTCTATTTGCCCAACCTGCAAACGGGGGAATCACTGGCTATTCGGCTGCCCGGCCGGCCGTGCGATGATAATTGAGAGCCAGCCGGAGGAACCGGGATTGTGCAACCAGCACAACAAACTGGCCCGGACAATACACTGTACGTTTGCTTAGAGCGGAAGCTGCACTAGCATTTAGTACAGTAGCCCTGAGGAGGGCAGCCTGCTCAACGTTCCGTGAATCAACCTCAGTCAAACACAACCAGCGACAGGACATGCGACCAGTGCGGTCTGTCCATTCCAGCCGGCTTGACGGAGTGCCCGCATAACGAAGGCGAGATTCTGGTCGCCCGCGCCGAAAAGCTCGTCGGGACGTTCCTTGCCGGGCAGTACGAAATTACAGCGCTGGTAGGCATCGGCGGGATGAGCGCCGTTTACAAGGCCCGTGACCGCTACCTCGACCGGGTAGTAGCCATCAAGCTCCTGCACTCCCATCTGGCGGCGCATCCAGCTAGTTTACGGCGCTTCGAGCATGAGGCAAAAGCGGTGAGCCATCTGGTCCACCCGAACATCGTGAGCGTCTTCGGCTACGGCATCTCGCCGCGCGGAGAGCCCTACCTCATCATGGATTACCTGGCCGGCACGAGCCTGGCCGGGCTGCTCAGGGAGAAACACCGTCTGCCGCCGGCGCGCGCGCTGGAGCTGTTCCTGCCCGTCTGCGACGCTCTGGCGCTGGCTCACAAGAAGGGCATTCTTCATCGCGATATCAAGCCGAGCAACATCATGCTCATCACCGACGAGCAGGGCAGCGAGCTGGTAAAGTTGGTCGATTTCGGTCTGGCGAAGCTGCTGCCCGGAGCAGACATCGAGGCACCGCGCCTGACCCAGACCGGAGAAATTTTCGGCAGCCCGCTTTACATGAGCCCAGAGCAGGTCATGGGTCATACACTCGATGCGCGCTCGGACATTTATTCGCTCGGATGCGTCATGTACGAGGTGCTGTCCGGTGAGCCGCCCTTCGTGGGCGACAACATCATGGAGACCATGTACCGGCGAGTGAGCGAAGAGGCTCCCCCGCTGGCGCGCGAACTGGCCATCCCCAGAGAGCTCGAGACGGCGGTGCTTGTTGCCCTGTCACGCGAGCCGGGGCAGCGCTATCGCTCCATGGACGAGCTCAAGCAGGACCTGGAGCTCATCAGGCAGGGAGACGCCGGGAGATCCAGGAGACTGCGGGGGGCACGGAAACTGCCCACCGCCAGAATCAAGAAGGTCGTCTCTCGCGCGCTTCCGGTGGCGGCTGCAGCCGCAATGCTCATCTCAGGCATCGTCACCTGGAAGACAATGTCGGCGCGCGCTCCGGAAGAGCATGATTCGCCCTGGTTGCGATTCGACAGCGAGGGTCAAAAGCTGCTCGACCAGGGCTCTTTTGCCGGTGCCGAAAGGCTTCTGGTGGCAGCCGTCAAGGAAGCCGAACATTTCGGGGAGCAGGATCGCCGGCTTATCGCGAGTCTGGAGAAGCTCGCCCGTGCCTATCGCGCTCAGGCCAAGAACAAGGATGCCGCGAAAGCCGAGTCCAGGATTGCTGTCCTCAAGGAGCACAACCGTTACGGAGAGCAGGGGGAGAATCTGGACGAGCTCGCCGAGCTTACGCTTTCGCTCGTGCCCGCCACCATTGCCAAGCACGATCAGGGTGAAAGCCGGCACCTGGCGGAGAAACTCAACCGGCTGGGGACACTGTGCATGAACCAGAAGAGCTACGAACGAGCCGAGGAGCTGCTGCAGAGCGCTTTGACCCTCGAGAACAAGACGCTTGAGCCCGATGATGCCGTCATTGCCCGCACGCTCACGGTGCTGGCCGTGCTCTACGGAAGCAAGGTCGGACGCTATGACCTGGCCGAGCCTCTTCTCAATCGCGCCATGGACATTCGGATGCGCACTCTCGGACCCACTCACCCTGAGGTCGCCTACAACCTGTATAACCTGGCAGATCTCTACGAAGCGCAGGGACAGTTCAGCAAGGCGGAGGAGTCCTACGAGAAGGCCCTTGAAATATACGAGCGAGCTTACGGGCGGAATGCCACCGAAGTAGCGATGACACTGTCCGGACTGGGAGGACTGTACAGGAGCCGGGGAAAGTTCGAAGAGGCGGAACCGTTGCTCAAGGAGGCGCTGCGGATTTATCGCAGCAATGAAGGATCCGATAAGGTCACCCTGGCTTACAGCATGAATAACCTGGCGGGCTTGTATTTCAGCGAGGCGAAGTACGATGCGGCCCTGCCGCTCTACGAGCAGGCCCTGGGCATTCTGGAGAAAAGCGCCGGCGTCGAGCATCCCAGCGTCGCCATGCTAGCCAATAACCTTGGCCTGGTGTATTACAAGCAAGGCAACTATGCCAAGGCAGAGCCCCTGCTCAGGCGGGCGCTGTCCATAAGGCAAAGGAGCTTGCCCCCCGGGCATCCCCAGATAGCGCAGAGCTTGAACAGCATGGCAGAGCTTTACCGCTCGCAACGCAGGTACGCCGAGGCTGCCCCCCTGTACGATGACGCACTGGCCATCGCCGGTAAGGCTCTCGGTGAGAATCACCCCGATGTGGTAATGATATCCAGCGGCCTGGCCCACCTGTATGAAGATCAAGGCAAGTTACAAGAAGCAAACAACTTGTACAAAAAGGTTTTGAGCATTAAAAAAGAACAGTTGGGCGATAGTCACCCGGAGGTGGCCAACACCCTGGACGATTTAGCACGCATCGCCGACATGACCGGTCGCCCAGCAGAGGCGCCGCCCCTGCTGAGTAAGGCATTGAAGATAAGGGAAGACGCTCTCGGCCCGGATCATCCCGACGTAGCAAATACGCTGGACCGATACGCAGCACTGCTTTACAGAGCCAACAAGCCCGGTGATGCTTTCGCCTGCCAGAGCCGCGCCTGGGCCATCCGGCTCCACAACTTCCTTCGCGGCGGATGACCGAGACGTAGCGTTTCGGCCAAGACAGATCACCCGCCGCGAAACTGTCATCCTGTGGTCCTTCGCTGCCGCTCAGGATAAACTCCGCGCGAAGGATCTCGCGTCGGCACAAGGAGATAGTTCCTTCGGTCGCAGTGCTCCCTCAGGACCGCTTTCGCTCCGCTCAAGTCCATCGTAAGAGGATGACAGTTTCCGGGTTCCATCACTTGTATTGGCCGAAACCTTACACCGAGACTGCCACGGGCACTTCGCCCCCTGCGTCATTCCGCGCGCCCCTGCGTCATTTTGAGCCCCCCTTTGTGTCATTCTGAGATTGTATGTAGAGCGCAGCGAAGAATCTCGTTCCTTTGGCATGACATACCCAGGGATCTCAAAGGTGGGCCTTTTCGATCCAAGCCTTCCAATTCATAATGGGTTAGTTGGGTGCTGTAATATCGGGGCGTTCCGGGGTAAAACAGCCGTCACTGTCCGGGCAGGCCCTTTTTTGCCCATATTTCCAGCGGAGTATAGCTATGAGCCTGTTTCAGAAGCGTTTGCTGTCCTGGTTCGCCGCCGCAATGCTTGTCCTGGGCAGTCCGCTGCAGCCAATCCTGGCACACGAAATGGAAGGACCCAACTGTCATTGCCCGGACGGCGCCACGTCATGCGAGACAACCGCTGCCATCTGCAGCGCCAGCCAGTGCGCCGCCACCGTTTCAACCGTCACCGGCGGAGCAACCGGGAACAATCTCGATCTCGGCTCCACGCAGCGAACGATTACGCCCGATCACCATGAAGGCTTCACCACGGCGACCCTGCAAGTGGGAGACGCTACACGCACTGTTACAACCACCTCGCTCTTGACGCCCGCCGAGCATGTGGCGCTACACCAGATTCTCTCCGGCGGAAACCAGACACTGCAGCTGGGCGCGCTCGGCAATGCTGTCGGTGGTCACTTCGATGTCAGCGCCGAGCTGAGCGAGGCTGTGCACAACCTGGTCATTCCGCAGGGCGTGACCGCGGTACTGGATGCAGCCAGAGGCGCAGCCAACGTGGCCGGCGATCTGGCCAACGCCGGCGCTCTTTATGCCGTCAGTTCCAGCGCGCAGACCACGGCAGCGGCAATCTCGGCAAACAACATCATCAACCAACCGGGCGGCATCATTTCATCGGCGTTGCCGTCTGCCTTTGCCCTGGGAATCGCCAGCGCTGTGGCTAACCTGGACCTCAACCTGAGCGCCACCAACAACATCATCAATCAAGGGCTCATTCAAAGCTCGGGGAATCTGTCGCTGACAGCCGGCGGCTCGATTGTCAACGCTCTGCCTGGCGGCGTCTCGGGCGCCGTGCCCGTGATGTCGGCAGCCAACAACGTCAATCTCACGGCCTCCAACATCGTCAACTCAGGACTGCTCTCGGCGATTGCAGGCAACATCAACGTCACTTCCCAGACAGTCAACGACATCCTCGTGCAGAACTCCGCCGGTACCTTCCAGGCGCTGGCCGGCGCCATTAACTTCCGGGACCCGCTGTTCGCCGACAAGGCGAACCTTACATTGCTCGGCGGCGACTGGCTCAGCCGCGAACTGAACGCCTTCGGCGGCACAGGCACCGTGACGGTCAACGTCGGTGATGTTACCGGTCTGGTCAACGTGTACGCTCACGAGGCGCACATCACTGCCTCTGGAAACAATCTGAAGCTCGGAACAATACAGCTCGTGGGCGATCCAACGTTTTTTAATACCGGCGGTGACGTGACCATCAACGC
>DATNRD010000499.1:0-2293 GCA_036703665.1 Candidatus Obscuribacterales bacterium | reverse complement strand
GTTCGGGTCCTACCGGTTTCGGCAACGCCAGCTCATCAGGCTCCGCCAGGCGCAAAGCCAGCAGGGTTCCCTCCCCCAGCGCCACAGGCTTTCCCTTGGAAACAAGGGGATCGAGAACTGCCAGTCCGGAACCCTCCCAGGCACCACGCATGGCGCCACGGACAAAGTGTCTGTCTTCGGCCAGAAGGGCACCAAACACTGCCCCCGCACCGGCGGTGATGGCCAGGCTTATGCCTCCCGTGCCGATCGCCAGCGGCACGGCCAGCGAGGTGGAAAAGATGAGCACCCGGCGCAGGCGCTCCCTGCCGGTGGGTTCGCTCGGGGCAGGTCCCAGCGACCCTGTTTCGCTGTCCGGGATTAGAGAAAGGGCAAACCAGCGATCGCCTACTCGTGCCCGGTAGAAGCGCAGGAAAATCTCACCGTGGCGATTCGGTCTTCCGGAGGATCGCGCACGCTCGATGGCGCCTTCCAGGATCGTCCCGGGAGGAAGCACCGCCCGCGACTGCTCGTCACGCGACGCTGTGACCATGGCCGCCACCCTGTCTCCCGGCAGATTGAAGTTCGAGTTGAGCGGAGTGAGCAGGCGTACACAAAGGTGCAGGCTTTCGATCTTCCGTCTCACTAATCCTGAATCGCCGCCGCCGCCGCTGTTCAGGACAAATTCATTGACAGCATCCACTTCGGTCTTGACAGAATCATCGAAGCGCGCCTGCGCCATCGCATACGGTATCACTGTGAACCAGACGATCACAAGAGACACAAACAAGCACCCGGGCACCGCAAGCCTCACCTTCTCGCAAGGCTTCGGCCAGCACGGGTCCCGTGCCTCGAAATTGTCATCCTGAGCGCGCAGCGCGAAGGATCTCATGGCTGCAAATGGAGATCCTTCGCCGGGCTTGCCTTGCTCGCTCGTAAGAGGATGACAACTTGGCGCTCGGAGAACCGGTGCTGGCCGAATACTTACACCCTCTCTGTCACTGCGTGGTTCCTCCCCCGGGCGCCCCCAATAGCGGTATAACACCCGGCGAGCTCACCGTGGTGCCGGAGGTGGGCGGGAAAACGGCTTTATTGATCAACGCAGCAAAGAGCACGATAAGCGTGCCTGCCCCGATCGCCAGACCGGCATTGTAGGTAGCCCTTGCCCCGAGCTTGATTATCGAGTCATGGGCGATCACGAGATCGCCAGGTTTTACATGACTGCGTGCCACAGCTTTTGGATCGTTCCAGACACGCTTCTTGTTGACCGGTATCTTGCGCGTGTATATGGTTCCATCCCGGTTGAGACGGCTCAGCGTGACATACCTGGTTACGGCAGTCTTCTGGAATCCACCTGCCCTGGCAATAATCGACAGGATATCGTCATCGGGCGTAAGCTCGAAGAGCCCAGGCGAATTGACGGCACCCCAGACCCTGATTCGCCTGGCTTGATTGGCTGCCAGTCCAAGACCGTCGGGATCGTAGTCGGCCCCGCCGCGCGGAGCATAAACAACATCTCCCGGCTGCAGGGCTATATCCTGCAGCGGGTCGCCTTCGATCAGCATTCGCCAGAGATTGACGCGGATTGGCTCTTTAGAATTTAGACGGGTGACAATGATGTTGCGCACGTCGGCGGACTCCTTGAGCCCACCGGCCAGCTGCAGCGCGGAAACCAGCGTTAAAACGCCTGTCGGGAAAGCAGCGCCGACAGCCTGTCCTTGCTCCCCACGGCCGACTCCGCCCAGCGGGTTGGGATAGAGGCCGGGCTTGAGCACTTCGCCGGTTAGGTATACGAGCGGCGGGCGTACCTGGGAAAGCTTGATGTCGATGTCAGGTTTGACGTAATACTTCTCCGCTTCTCTGTTGACCTTCTCGACGAACTCCTGGAGCGTCAATCCAGCTGCCTTGACGACACCTATAGGGTGGACGTTGATTGTGCCGTCCGGCAGAATCGGCAGCGCAGGGTCGCGAAACGGTTGTCCGAGATCGCCAAGAGAAAAGTCTGTTATGACCAGTTGGTCGCCCGGTCCGAGAATATAACGGTCCGTCATACCCCACTGAGATCCGCGCTGGGGCTCCACCCCCGTTTCCGCGTCAGGCGATACGCCAGACACATCTGGTGTGGAACCACCACTATCGGGCATAGGGCTGGGAGCGACAGCAGGCTCGAGGGGCTTCAACGCCGGACCGCCGCCGGTACCTGCGGGAGACACCGCCGGAGGTGGCTCCACCAGCCTGGGCGCCGGAGGGGGCGGGGGCACCCTCTGACCCTTACGGGCGCCGGACTGCGCCAGCAGCTGAGGCGGGTCGCTCACTG
>DATNRD010000498.1:0-12821 GCA_036703665.1 Candidatus Obscuribacterales bacterium | reverse complement strand
AAATCCTTCAAAACGATATGTATCCGATAACTCACGCTTGTTTCCCCGCACCGGCGTGCCGGCCTTTCTAGGAATTTCTGGAGTCGGGGAAAGGTCTACAGGATTGGCAACCTATGGCACTTTGACGGCAGTCAAGATGCTACGTTTACCCACTCATTGGCCCGAAGACCCTCGATTTATTGCTAACGCGAAAAGCGGACCTTGCTGCCTTTGAGCTGGACTCCAGCGCGTCGTTTCTAGTCCTTCCGTAATCCATGCAAGTTCTGTCGAATCTCTTTGTTGCATGGAGAAGCTTGACTGATGCACCTGACGGTTGATCACAACAAGAATGGGGCTCGAGACGCTCGGCAAGGCTCAGTGATGTCGCTGGCGTTTGTCCGCTCTGGGCGACCCACATTGGGAATGGCTGCCAGTCCGGTCTTCCGGGAGAACTATGTTGACGAGTTTCTCCAGCGCAGACACCGCCTTGTCGACGATATGATGCAAATGCTCAATGTGGATGCGGTACTGCTCCAGCACGTGCTTGTTGACCTTGACCTGCCGTTCGAGCTCTCGTATCCGAGCAAGCAACGCCTCTGTGTTAGTTGCCGAGTCTCCTTTCGGGCTGTCGGAAGCCTGCGAAGGGGGCTCTCTGAGCAGTAAGGATGTGTGCTTGTCGTTCATATTCATGTCCGTGGAGTCGCCTGTTTCGTAATACGAACGATGCGCGCAAAAAGTTCAACAACTCGCGCGGATTTAACAAATCTCTGAAAAGCTCCGTATCGTTGCCTGGAGCAGCGACCGTAAAGATAAGTGGTGCCGAACGACGAGCGCCCGTGAGGGTGAGATCCATCTGCAGCAGCAAACCGTCGCGCAGGCGCACGCGTGTAGTCCTAATCCCGAGATGCTGTGGTGATTCGCTGAGTCTTGTTTGGTAGCTCTTAGGGGCTTGTTCTAAATAGCTCTGGCGGCAGGGCTCGTACCGTGCCAGAGTTTGTATGGTCCCTTGCGGGCGGTGAGCACGTGCAATATAGCCGCGTTCTTGAGTACCTTGCCGTATATTGCTCGATTTCGTGGATCCTGAGAGTGTGCTAACTCCTGGAAGACCCTCACGTTATCCATCGACGAGGCGATGGATAACTGGCAGAGGAAGGCACGCTGCCCGCCGGCCAGCCTGTGTTCTCTGACATCGCGGCAAGCCACTGCCGGCATCGGGTTTATGTCGGCGAAGCCAAGTATCTGATCATCGGTGATCACTAGCTGTTCTCCCGCACGCAGCTCGATGTCATGTCCACCGGCAACCCCACCGCTGCCCGCATCTCTGCCGGATGCGTTTATTCCCCCGGAAGACGTAATCGATGTCAACCCGTCAATAGTGAATACCGTGACCTTGCCGCCGTTACCGCCACCACCACCGGCGCAGCCGACTGTGATGCACTAGCAGTGCACAGAGCTGTCACTGATTGGATAGGCCACTATCTCGGGGCGTACGTGCTCGAACTGTCCGCTGCTGGCTGTGCACACGTTGGGCATATCCCATGAAGACTCCATTTCTTCGGTCCGTGGGGCGAAACCTGGGCCTGAAGCAGTTTTTAATACCGCTCCCGCAGGCAGTATTGAGCGTCGAGCGATGTGTGCCTACTTGTCCTGGCCCCAGACCTGGGACCAGAGGGTGGCGCAGATGACCTGGCCGACGAAGATTGTCGAGGGGATGAAGAAAACGCCGATGAGGGTCAGTGTCGGCAGCACTACGGATGCCCAGGCGACGCCGATAGAGAGCAGCCAGGTGACGAGGAATTCACGCGGGTTTTTAAATGCTTTGCGCATTACTTTGCCAAAGGCAAAGCCAGCCGCTACACGCTCCTCCACGGCAAAGTTGACCATGAGCAAAGGCGTCAGGAAGCTGAGTGCCGCACACAAGAAGCTCATTACTCCAACTGTGGACAGAGCCCACGCGATGAAGCCGCCGCTGGTGATCTTGATGGTGCCCAGGGCCGCCGCGATCAAAAACGATACGGTGAGGGCGGAGATGAGGATGAGCGCAAGTCCGAACTGAACCGCCAGCCAGGTGAGGCCCGAGACAAACAGCTCCATCCACTCGTCCCAATCGGGCAGCTTGCTTGAGGGGTTGAGGGTCTTGTAGCGCATCACCCTCAGCAAGTAGCCGCACACGAGCGAGGACAGAGCCAGGGCAATCGGCATGAGAATCGTGTTTATGGCCAGCAGGATGATGCAGCCGGCGACGATCATGCCGCCAATGCCGGTTTTGAACATCCAGTCGGGGTCCCGAAAAAAGCCTGCCAGTGCTGCATCCGCATCCAATTGGCCTGTTCGGGACCGTGTGATCATAAGCTTGGCTGTCCCGGCGCTACCGGGGCATTCTCCTTGCAAGACTAAACGCCTTCGACCGTCGGTATTTCGGGGCTTGCCGCAGGAGCATCTGCCTTATCGTTTGCTGCCACCCCGCTTGTTGAGGAGAGGGCAGAGGTCAAAAGCGAGCTGCCTTCGCGCCACTGGGACAACTGGCTCAAAGTCTGGCGATCGGTCATGTTGAACGTTACAGGAGTGATGGAAATCTTCTGGTTATTGACCGCCCGCACGTCGGAGTCCTCCGTTTCCCCCTCCTCGACGGCCTCGCCTGCCAGCCAGTAGTACGTCTTGCCTCGCGGGTCGAGGCGTTTCTCATAGTGGTCCTTGTACTCTCGAAGCCCCAGCTCGGTAAAGGCCACGCCCTTGATCGACGCAGCCGGAAGGTTAGGAACGTTTATGTTGAGCAGAATCCTCCTGGGCAGCCACGACCAGGGCAATACCTTGATCAGCCGCGCCACAAACTCAGCGGCAACCTCGTAGTGCTTTCCGTGCCTGCCGACCAGGCTCACGGCGATGCCGGGGATGCTCAGAATCGCTCCCTCCATGGCTGCCGACACGGTGCCGGAGTAGAGAATCTCCGTGCCCAGGTTCGGGCCGCTGTTGATTCCTGAGATGACAATGTCCGGTGGTTGGTCCAACAAACCTTGCACCGCGAACTTGACACAGTCGCTTGGCGTCCCGGTGGTCCACCAGGCACCTTTGACGGCGCCTTCGTACTCGATCTCCTCAACACGGATCGGCTTGTGCAGGGTAAGGGCATGTCCGGTGGCGCTGCGCTCCCGGTCCGGCGCGACGACGAACACCTCGTTGTCGGCGTCTCGGGAGAGCCGGTGAGCCAGGACGCGAATGCCGCGCGCGTATATTCCGTCGTCGTTGGAAACCAGGATTCTCAAGACACCCTCCGGCGGCGTCGCGCGCCAGTAGCCAGGCTTAACCGCGCTTTGCCGGCAGCACCGGTTCGTCCGGCTTCTTGAGAAATTGTACACGGGAGCGCCCGTGGTCTCGTTGCGGTGTTGATATCGGCAGTACAACAAAGTACTATGCGGGCTACAAAGCCCGTGCAGCCCAGGCGCGGATAAGCTACATTTCATTTGGAGCGTTCGATGTTTGAAAGATTCGCTGACTCCGCAATAGCAGTGCTGCAATCCGGCCGGGAGGAGTGCCTTCGCCAGGAGGCTGATCACATCCGACCGGAGCATATTCTCGTGGCGCTCACCGAGGAGATAGCCGACATCCCGGCCCGGGTGCTGGCGAGCATGGGTGTGGACAAAGCCGGACTGCAGAAGGAGGTCGAGCGCTTTCGCGCGGCAGCCGCCGAGGAGACTGCCGGTAGGATCCCGGAAGAGCCCGGTCTGGAGGGCTGGAATGAACCGCGTTTCAGCGATGAGGCGATAGCATGCGTCAGAAGGGCGGCTGACTATTGCCTGTTCTTCGGGTCCGAGCAGGTTCTGCCTGAGCACTTGCTGCTGGGAATTGTCGATCAATCGGACTCCGCCGCCGTAAGCGTGCTGGAGGAGGTGGGCACCAACCTGACCTTCCTGCGCCGCCAGGTGATGCACTTGATGGCCGAGGACGCCTGTTTCCATCAGACTGCTCCATCCCTTTCAACAGCCCTTGCCAATGGGCTCAAGTACCTGGTGTCGGCCCATCTGGAGGCGACAGAAACGCTTTCGTCGCTTGCCGGCCGGGCAGGTACCTCGCTCCACTACTTGCCTGGTCGGGCGCACATCGTGCACATGGTGTGCGTGGGTTACATGCCCGACTTCCTTGCTGTTCAGGTTGCTTTCCAGCGCTACCTGCTGGAAGAGAACCTGAAGCTGCTGGCCGAGCGCACCGGCCCTCTGGACCAGGAAATCACCGCCAGCCTGGTCTCCAGCGGTGCTCAGCACCTACGCTCCGAGGCGCGCTACATACTCGAGCAGCTTTGGACGCACGAATACAGGCTATTCGACCAGATGCTCGATGAGGCGGAACATGACCTTATCGGCAGCGTCATCGAGGACCTCTGGTGGGCTCAGGGTGAAGAGATTGCGCTGCATGAGCTCTTCGACGAGGCGCTGGACGACCACAGGCGCAAGCAGGTTCTCAGCCTGCAGAAACGCCGCCTGGAGATATCGCAGCGCATCAGCAAGCTGCGAACGCGGCTGACCGACACCATCCGTCAGTGCTTCGTCAAGCGCTCGATATCGGCGTAGCTGGCGCCCCCACGCTATTCGGCCGGACACTGCCTCAGTCAACCGATGCTGCTTGGTGAAGGTGGGGGCGGCGCGGAACCGCGATTTGGGGAAGAGGCGGAAGCAGTTAGCGCAGGACGAAGGGGCAGCGGGTACAGAAGGCTTTTGCCAGCTGCATGGGCTGTCCCTCGAGGTCGTACCCGTCCTGCACGCTGCACTTGAGTGTATAGCCGCAGCGCGGGCAGGCAAGATCCCTGGCCCCGCCCAGGATAACTGCTTCCAGCTCGCGCATCAGGCTTTCGAGATTGTCTGCGTCATCTTTCTTGACAGCGCGCTGCTCAACCTCCTGCAATATCGCCGGCTCCACGGACAGAGCCTTGGCCAGAATCTGCCGGTCGGTGGCTGAGAACCAGGTCTCCAGCCCCGACTCGATGTCCTCGATTCGCTGCGGAGTAAACCGGCACAGCCTGGCCAGGTCGAGCACAGTGAGATTCCTAAACTCGCGCAGCTGCAGAACCCGCCGAGCAAGAGTGGGCGCCAGTTGTATGGAGGGTGGCAGCGGCTTTTGTTTCACGGCTTCAGTATATCCCACCAGCATCCAGAATCTGGGCATCCGGGTGCGGTGGTGTCGGTGATGTAAGATCTTGTTCTTGCTGGTTGTGGAGGCGCTCATGCCTGGACGGGACGGCGAAGGGGAAGCCGGTCTGGGACGCCCGCTAGAGAGGCGGGCGGGCGCACGCCGAAAGGCGCAAAGAGCGCCCGCGCAAATGTCCAGGCAGGCGGTTGCTGTAACGGCTGCGGCCTTCAAGCAAGTCCTCATCAAGTACATCAGGCGCCAGGCGCGATACGGGCGTAGCTTCTGCCTGGCTGTCATCGAGATACTCGAATACGAGCAGGTGAAGAAAGCATACGGCCCGCAAGCGGCTCAGCAATTGCACAGGTTGGGGCAGGACGTCTGTGCCAGATACGTGCGGGCCGCCGACAGAATGTGCAGCGACTACCCCGGCCGGTACCTGCTGCTGCTGCCGGACACGCAGCCGGACGAAGCCGCTCGTGCGCTCGATCGCCTGGCGCAACTGATGTCCTCGGCAAAGACGCACTACCACCACAAGCAATTGAGGGCAAGCTGCTCTTTCAGGCTAGTCGACTCGCGTCAGTTCGGCAGCGACCCGGAGGTCCTTCTCGGCGCTCTGGACTTCAAGATTGATGAGCAGGGCCGCCTCACCCTGGAGACGGGGACCTCCCCGGCTTATCAAGGTGCGATGTCCGCGCAAGCGTTCTCAGGAGGTTTCGAAGCATGGGTGCAGCGCTACGCGGAAATGGTCCCTGTCCGGGAGGAGCGCGAGGGGACCCATCTCAGGGTCTCCAGGCTGGCGGCGCTCGATCTCTGGCGGGGTGGGCGGAAGCCTGTGACCGTCAAGGTGATAGAGCCGGCCTTGCCGGATAAGACGTTCGACACGAGCACGCTGGAACTTCTTGCCCGCCGTGCTCGCGTCCTGCAGACAATCGATCACCCCGCGGTGCTGGGCCTTGTCGATTATCACCTCAAAGATCGGCGCAAGCTGTACCTTGTCCAGGAGACGATCTCAGGCGCGACTCTGGCTGATTACGCAAGCAGGCATGACATCGGCAGTTTCGACGTGCTCGACTGGGCCCTGCAGATTTGCAACAGCATCATCTACTTGCAGGGATTGATGCCGCCGGTGGTGCCACCACCGCCGGACGAAAGATCGTTCATGGTTTCCGAACAGAAGCACCTTGTGCTTGTCGATTTCGAGGTTCCCTACCTCTTTCCGGATTGGTATCAACCGGGGCAGATGTCCGGGGAAGAGATTCTTGCAGTGGCTCAGGGCAGGCCGGTGGCCGCCTACACGCCGGTGCTGAGCGGGTTTGCGCGCGTGATGCGCTCTCTGGTGGCGCGCGTTTCCGATCCCTGCGGCGATTTTGCGGCACTGCTCCAGCGCTTCACGGACGGAGAAGTGCCTGCTCGGTACAATACGTTTTTCAAATTGCGGGCCGGGGTCAAGCAAATCTGGGATTCTGAACGGCTTCGTACCGCTGCTCGCCCGTCTTAACCTCATGCTGGACTTTCGCAAACTTATCGCGCAGATAGAAGAGGTGGGCAAGGAGAGCCTTGTGGACAGGAGGCCGGGCGAGCAGGTTCTTTCCGAGGCGGTATCCGCCTGTTACGACGCGGCGTCCAGTCCGGCAGAGATCGCCGAGCGCCTGGAGAGGAACCAGGCCTGGGTATTGTGGCCGCTTGCGCTCCCGCTGGAGCCTTTCGGCAGCACCTTCGAGATCGATAATTCTCCTTCGGAGGCTGTGACGGTGGCCGCCACCGACGGCTCTCAGATCATGCCCAGCCATCACGAAATCTACAGCTGTTATCTGCTCAATATCGGCATAGCGGTCATTTCCTATGGCGTAAAGCTGCCGCCGGTTCTCACTACGGAGCCGAGACTCTACCACAAACCGGAGGATCTGTACCCTCTGGTGGACCGGCGGCGCCTGCACATAGACGAGCTTTACGTGTCCCTGGAGCGCAACCTGCTCGAGCTGGAGACACTATCTCGCACGTGCCTCGAGGCGTCGGAGCGGTCACTGCCTGTAGTGGCGCTCCTGGATGGGTCGCTTATCCCCTGGTCTGTTGAGAAGATGCCGGAGAGCTACCAGTACGACTACCTGCAGCGCATGGAGGCTGCCATCGAGCTGCTGCGCACCAGCTCCATTCCACTAGTAGGTTATCTTAGTCACAGCCGCAGCTCGGATGTCGTGAATGCGCTCAGGGTGTGGAAATGTCCCTATCAGGTGAGTCACTGCCATGAGCTGTGCGGGCATCTCAATGAGGAGCAGTTTCCCTGCTCTTGCATCTGGCCGCTAGCTGACAGGCAGCTGTTTCAAGCCATTTTGCCGAAGGGGCAGCGCACCGGCATTTTTCTGTCCGGTGCCAGCGTGGCACGGTCGCTGGCCGCCGAGCACCGGACCTGTTTCTCGTATTTCAACGTAGGTTACGAGGTAGCCAGACTGGAGTTCCCCCGCTGGCTGGCCGAGGACAGGAGGCTGCTCGAGCGAGCCTTCCGAAGCGTGGGAGCGCAAGTGGAGAAGGGCAGAGGCTATCCTGTGGCACTGGCTGAGGCCCACAACCTGGCTGTGATAAGGTCGACCGATCGAGCACGATTCTTCGACCTGCTGTCGCGCCACCTGGTCTCGCTGGGTGTGGACCGTGTCTCGGTAAGCCCGAAAGAAGCGCGCAAGCGCCGCGGGATTGTCTGAGACCATGGACTGAGCAAGGTTCAGTCGCGGATGTCTGTCCAGCTGTAGTCGCCGGTTTCCAGAGTGCTGGGCTTGCGGAGGATGACCTCTATCCTGCCGAAGCTCAGGCTCACATCACGCATGAGCGGCGCGCACCTTACCTTCTGCCCAGCCACTTTCGTCCCGTTGGAGCTCTTCAAGTCCTCGACGAATACATGAGAGCCTTCTACCACAATCCTGGCATGGTGCCGGGAGACTGAGTCATCGCTCAGAATTACATCATTGTCCCGGCAGCGGCCGACTGAATTCTCGCCTTCTTTGAGCCACCAGGAACGTCCGGTGGCCGGTTGATAGAGCTGGTATGTGCCAGGGTAATGGCGCGTTCGCCGTTGATGGTCTGGTGAATTGACACCCGAATGAACGAGACCTTCCCTGGATCTGCCAAAGGAGATGTGCATCTGATTCACCTAACCCCAGAAAGTGTTTCCCTGAGAGGGCTCAGATATTTCACTGAGGACAAAAGCCAGACCCGACTTGGTTTTTCTTGACGCGTAGCTGCAACGAATGTTCCCTTATCGGCACCGGCTCAGCCTTTACCCCCGTAGTCCCATTATGCCCTCTGATGTCAGGAGGTATGCGCAGGCTGGCTTATATTTATTTATAGGCAAGAGTATAAAGCGGCGCTAATATTTTCCGGAAAGCCGAATGGGGAGCGCGTTATCAGTCCTATGTCACTCTGATTCAGAAGGCTGCTGCTTGCTCAGCTGCTGTCCGCACGAGCTTGGCCTGTCCCAAGCCC
This sequence comes from Candidatus Obscuribacterales bacterium, assembly GCA_036703665.1. Classification (GTDB taxonomy): domain Bacteria; phylum Cyanobacteriota; class Vampirovibrionia; order Obscuribacterales; family Obscuribacteraceae; genus DATNRD01. The sequence goes on along the minus strand of DATNRD010000498.1, from coordinate 4,247 downwards.
CCGTCAATCACGCAGAGTAACTGGCGACCCTTCGCGCGGCAGGATGCCGGGTCCAACCGCAACGGTGGCGGCCGGCCCTCTGCTTCTATGCCTGAAGAACCTTACTGGGTCTCAATTTCGAGGCGCGTCAGGGCATGCTAACATGTTCCGGTCGCAACTGCCCCGGTGTCGGTGCCGGGCCGCACGCCGCGCCTACAGGGCGCAAACATAAGGAGCCGAACGTGTCACTAGCTCTGGAGAAGGTGCTGCTCAAGTCCCACCCGCTTTCGGACGTCGCCGCCAAGGTTGTCGGAGGCGCCCGCCTCTGGCGGCAGGAGGCAATCAGGCTTTATGAATCGGACGATCTGACGGCGATTGCCGCCCTCGGCGAGTTCGCCAGGCAGCGCCGGGCCGGTGCCGGGAAAGAGCGCTACGTCTATTACATTCACAACATGCACCTCAACCCGACCAATTACTGTGCCGAGACGTGCCGGTTTTGCTCGTACGCCAATCCAGAGGACAGGGCGCGAGCCTATCGCTGGTCGGTGGACAAAGTGCTGGAGGAGGCCCGCAAGGGAGCCGCCGCGGGCATAAGCGAAATCCACATGGTGGGCGGCCTGCACCCCTCCTGCGATCTGGCCTACTACGAGGAGGTGCTCAGGCGGGTGAAAGCCGAGTTGCCCCACATTCACATGAAGGCGCTCACGGCGGTAGAGATTGACTATCTGGCGAAGCTGGCCGGCGTTTCTTATGAAGAGGCGCTGCTGCGGCTCAAGGAAGCCGGGCTAGGATCGATGCCGGGAGGCGGTGCTGAGATCTTCGATGACTCTGTGCGCGCTCGCATGAAGGTGAAGAAGACCCCGCCGCAGACCTGGCTTGGTATACATGGAACAGCCCACAAGCTCGGGCTGAAGAGCAACGCCACAATGCTGACCGGCATCGGTGAGACCGTCGAAAACAAGGTTGATCACATGTTGCTCCTCAGGCAGCAGCAGGACGAAAGCGGCGGTTTCATGTGCTTCATCCCGCTCAAATGCTATTACGAGGGCACCGACATCAAGGACGAGGTAAAAGAACCCACCGGCTACGATCTGTTGAAGGACGTAGCCATCTCGAGGGTCCTGCTCGACAACTTCCCGCACATAAAAGCTTACTGGATTCAGCTCGGTGAGAAGCTTGCCCAGGTCGCGCTTTCCTTTGGGGCGGACGACATGGACGGCACGATCCAGGAGGAAAAGATCACGCATGCCGCCGGCACCAAGACACCGTTGCAGCTAGCGCGCGACGAGATGGAGCATTTGATTGAGGCTGCCGGATACGTCCCGGTAGAGCGCGACACCCTCTACAACATCGTGCGCGTCGGCGGCAGCCCAAGCCGGGTGGAGGCAGCCCCGATGGAGCTGTTTGCCGAGCCGGCACCAGCCTGAAGGGCATCTACAGCACTACCTGCGCCAGCTGTTTGTTGCGCTGAATGACCATCTGCACGGGCGCGCCGGGGCTCTTGCGGGAAAGCAGCTCGTTGGCCTCGTTGATGCTCTTCACGACTGTTCCATCGATGGCGCGAATGATGTCCCCGCGCTGTAGCCCGATCTTAGATGCCCGGCTGGCGATACCGACGGTGGTGACAACTACCCCATCCGATCCGGAGCGGCCCAGGATACCGTATCCAGCCATCGGCGTCCGCGCCGGAGATGCCGGATCAGAGCCTATGCTTTCCTTGTACTGTTTCGCCTGTTCCTTGAGCTGATCTTTGTTGCGTTGCACTACGGCTTCCAGCTCGTTGCAGACCTGGATATACTTGCCTTCCTGGGGATTGAGCTTGCGCGCCTGCTTGTAATACTCGAGTGCCCTGTCCGGCTGCTTGAGAATCAGGTACAGTGTGCCGATGTTGTATTTGACCAGGTGCTGATTGGGCACCTTCTGGTCGAGGCTCTTGTACAGGTCCAGCGCCGAAAGATACTCCTGGCGCTTGTAGGCGGCAATCGCGTCCTCGGCCAGCTGCCTGATTTCGGACTGCTTGCTGTCGACCTTTTGCTTGGCCGCCAGTTTCTTCTCAACGGCGGCTATGGCGTCCCTGTATTCCGGGTTGTCGGGGCGGACCTTGGCGGCAAGGCGATAGCTGGAGGCGGCCTCCACCAGGTTGCCCTGAGTCTCTTCGATGATTCCCATGCTGAAGTGGGCTTCCGCGTTATGAGGATCGAGGCGAATGACCTGCTCGAATTTCTCGATTGCTTCCTGCCCTCGTCCGGCACGCCATAGCTCGACGCCTTCGGCCAGAAGCTGCCTGATCTCCTCTTCTTTGGCGGCTTGGACCGAGACACGGGCGCGCTCGATGGCGCACTCGTACTCATCCGGGTCAGGCTGCGCCGGCATGGCGGCGACTGTATTGGTCGCCCCGGCTTTCGCTGTCCTGGCTGCCGAAGCGGCAACTGACGGTCTGGTCTGCGCCGTTTCCTGCTGCTGCCGGTCTGCAGCCGACACTGCATCGGCATCGACCTGCGGCTGGGCGACAGCGGCCAGGCGGGTGAGGCGCTGTTCGGGTGTGCCGCCGATGGATTGACCAAAAATCCGCTTTTCCAGGCGCTTGAGACGACTATCGATATCTTCCTGTGCGTAGGTCTGGAAGAACAGCTTGCGCTCGATGGCTGCCAGCACCGCGGACTGATTGGACCCTGCATCGGCTGCTCGCGCGGGAGCGCCAAAAGCAGTCCAGTAAAAGCAGATCACGAGCAGGGAAGAGGCGGAAAAGGCCTTCCTCAGCAAAGCAATTAGCGCCATTTCACCCATTGCTTGACGACCTCCATGGGAGTGTCTTTACCGAAGCTGCCCGGCCTGAAATCTTCCTCGCCGGCTCGGCGTGGGTGCGACTCCCATCCCTGGACCAGGGTAAAGCTCGTGCGCCTGGTGCCCTTAGGGAACCGGTGAAGAGGAAGAATGTTAGCCAGTGCCTGAAGTTGCATTTGATCGTATAGCGGTATGCCGCAGGATTGCTTGACGTAGACGTTGTCGATTTGCCCGTTCGGGTAGCAGGTGAAGTGAATGAGCGCAGGCCGCACGGTGTGGAACTGGAGGCCGCTCTGCTCCTCGAGCTTCTTCAAGGCGAAGAACCATTTGTCGGCCAGCTTGCTTACCCAGGTAGCCCAGTCGACGCCGTACTCCATCACGGAGCCGTTGGGCTCATCGTCTGGTTGTCTCTGGGCGGGCAGATCCTGCGATTGTCCGCCAAAACCGCCCTGGGCCGGCGGTGCGGAATCATGCTCCTGGCGCATCTGCGGTGGGATGACGCTGCCGCCTGGAAACTCGCCAAGCTCCTCGACCGAGCCGGTGAGCGGCACGGCAGCTATCGGACTGTCGCTGGTGCCGGCACCGCCGTTGCTTCTGGATGAGCGAGTGCCGGAACCGCGATCCAGCCCTTCGCGCGTCAGTTGGGGCATGTCTTCCACGACCGCTTTCAAACGGAAAGGAGCGCGGTTGGTAACCGGCTCCTGCGAAGCCGTAGCTGCGGGCACCGCACTGGCGCTAATAAAGACAATGAGGGACAAGCTCTGAATGCTTAAGACGTGTCTGTTGGCGAGGAACATGTTAGACGGCTCAGTTACGGGGATGGCTCGGCGGTGATGACGGCATCTTGTCGCCCGAGCGTCACGTAGCTACTATAGGAGGTTCGTTGCGGCACGTAACTGGGGGAAATACGAACAGCATGCGGGATGTACGAGAGAGGAGAAAGTGCCATCCTGAGGTCCCTCGCTGCGCTCTACATACAATCTCAGGAAAAACTCCGCGGCCAACGATCTCGTTAGCAGGTTGCCTGTGGAAGCTGAGATTCTTCGGTCGCGGAGCCTGCCCTGAGCGGACGCTGTATATGCGCAGCCGTGCTCCCCTGAACGGGCGAAGCGCTCCCTTCAAAATGAGAAGTTAGGCGTGGACTACCGAAATCAAAAGATAGGCAGGGCAGTGCTAAAGACACTCCGGGAGACTCGATGAAGTACGTCGCAGATGAGGAACTGGCAGCCTGGATGGCATTCGCTCAACTCGGCATAGGCTGGGGCACCAAGCTCATTCTGTCCATATATGAGCACACCGGCTCTCTCGCCTTTGCATGGGAGGCCAACAGCGCTCAGCTCCGCTTGGTTCCCATCCTCAGGGGACTGGATCATCAGGTCAACAAATTCCTCGAGCGCCGCCGGGAGATCAATCCGGAAAGGCTTCTGCAAGTGGCCACGCAAAAGGGAGTCAGCGCCATTCCCCTGTGTGACCAGCGTTATCCG
>DATNRD010000497.1:0-18899 GCA_036703665.1 Candidatus Obscuribacterales bacterium | reverse complement strand
CCGAGGCGGCTATTTGCTGCTCGACAATTGAACTGCTGCCAGCCCTTCGGAAAACGGATGGGCGAAGGCAAAGGACGGCTTGATGACCCATTTCCCCTGCCTGTCGATAAATCCGGTCTTGCCGTCCAGCTCGACTGCGGCCAGGCCCTCGGAAAAGCCGTTGGCGGTGTCGAAGCGTGCTGGGATGACCATGTTCCCTTTGCTGTCGATGAATCCCCACTTGCCTTTGACCCTGGCCGGTGCAAGGCCGTTGACGAACGAGCCCAGGCTCTCGAACTTCGCGGCAATGACGAGCCTGCCGGTCCTGTCGAGGCAGCCCCAGGAAGAACCTGACTGTACGGGGGCAAGCGATTCGGAGAAAGGGTACGCGTCATCGAATTTGGGCGGGATGACGACCTTGCCGGTCTTGTCGATAAAACCCCACTTGGCGGCGATCCGGACGCTGGCCAGCCCGCCCGAGAAGGAGTTGACGAAAGTGTGCTGTGGGGATGTCTCGAACTGCGGCTTGATGACTTGCCGGCCGCTCCTGTCTATGAACCCGATCTTGCCTGACACCACCGCCGGTGCAAGGCCCTCCCAGAATGAGGCAGCCTTGTCGAACTGGGGCTTGATCACCAGCCTGCCGCTCTTATCGATAAAACCAAACTTTCCTGCTATCCTTTCGGCTGCCAGCCCCTCGGAGAAGTCGCTGGGGGCTTCGTATTGAGGCTTGATCAACAGCTTGCCCTGGGTATCAACGAAGCCCCACTTTCCGTCCCTTTTCACGCAAGCCAGGCCTTCGCAGAAGGAGTTGGCCGCCTCGTAGGTTGCCGGGACAACCAGTTTGCCTTGCCTGTCCACGAATCCCCACTTGCCGGAAAGCTGCGCCGGGGCAAGCCCCCCTGTCAGTGGCAGGAGCATGTCATAGCGTGCAGACATCGCCGGTTGGCCGGTTTTGTCCACGAACGTCCAATTGCGTGCCTGGCAGCGGCCCGGCGCAGCCGAGCAAAAGAGTGCCAATAGGGTAAGGAGAGCTGCTGCCCCCAGCCTGTTCATGTCAATCCTCCGTCCAGTGCGCCGGTCAGACGGCAGCGACTGGCTGTGTAAAGACTTTTGGCGCTATTTGCGCCTGGTCCTCCATGATTTCCTCGTAGAGGGGGATCACTTCATCGATGGGGCCTTGCTTCAGCAGCCTGCCGCCGTTGAGGACCACGGCCTGGTCGCAGAACCGGGTCACCTGTGCCATGTTGTGCGATACGAACAAGATCGTCTTGCCGGACTCTTTCAGAGCCCTGATCTTCTTTACACACTTTTTCTGGAAGGCCGCGTCGCCGACGGCGAGGGCCTCATCGACAAGCAGGATGTCGGGATTCACGTTTATGGCCGAGGCGAATGCCAGCCTGACCACCATGCCGCTGGAATACGTGCCGATCGGTTGATCGAAGAAGTCGCCGATTTCCGCGAATTCGGCGATCTCATCCATCCTCTCCAGCATTTCGCTGCGAGGTATGCCTAGTATCATGCCGTTGAGAATGACGTTTTCCCGACCGCTGTAATCTGGCTGGAAGCCAGCGCCCAGCTCCAGAATGGCCGTCAGCCTGCCATTGACGCGGACGTGACCGGATGTTGGTTGCAGGACGCCGGCAATTATCTGCAAGAGCGTCGATTTGCCCGCGCCGTTGGGTCCGAGCAAAGCCGTCGTCACCCCCTGCTCGAAATTCACCGTGAGATCGCGCAGCGCCCAGAACTCGCGGTGATAGCAGCGTCGATTGCGCCAGAGCAGCTCTTTCAAGCGATCTATGGGGCGCTCGTAGATGTTGTGCTTCTTGGAGATATCTTTGACTTCAATTGCGTACATGACTACATGACATCGGCGAAGGAGCGCTTGGTCTTCATGAAGAAGTAATTGCCGGCGAACCAGGCCGTGACGGCCAGTACCGTATAAGCAGCAAGCTTGAGCCAGTCGGGCTGCAGTCCCTCGATAATGACGCGCCTGTGGTCGGTCACCATACCGGCCATGGGGTTCAACCACAGCATAAATTGCAGGTGGGGTGGAAAGGCTGACGCGGGATATACGATAGGCGTCGTGAACATCCAGACGGAAAGGGCCAGTGAGATCATGTGCCTTATGTCCCTGATGTAGACGCCCAGGCTGGCCAGGAACCAGCACATGCCGCCCATCAACAGTGCTTGCGTGATCAGAATAAAGGGCAATATGAGTACGGTCGCGTGAACCTTGCCGGTGTAGAGTCCTGCTGTAATGACGAGCAGGGTAATGCTTATGGCGGCGGTCATGATCGATGACACCACCGGTACTACCGGCAGGATCTCCAGCGGGAACACCACCTTCTTTACGAGATTGGGCACCTCCAGTATGCACGTGGTCGAACGTGATATGGCTTCAGCAAGCGCGCTCCAGGGCAGCAGCCCGGCCATCAGGTAGAGGGCGAAATTAGCCGTGCTGGCATCGCCGCCAAATCGCACCTTCAATATGACCGAGAAGACGAAGGTGTAGAGAAGAAGGTGCCCAAGCGGGTTGATCATCGGCCAGAGCATGCCCAGCAGCGATCCGCGGTATCGTCCCAGAAAGTCGCGGCGTATGAGAATGCCCATCAACTCCCGGCGTTCCCAGAGCGAGTACATCGCGGACACCGGATCATATGCCTGGGAGACAGGCGCAGGCGGCGGCTCAATAACCTTGACTGGTGGGGCTTCCTTAAGCTGCGTGCTCATGCATCCAGCTGTCGATACCGAACGTTGCTAACGGGCCCGCTGACCGGCAACAGGTTCACAAGATGATAGCACGGAGGTCCGAGGGGCACATGAGCGGCAATATACCCTGGGACATCCGCGCCCCCAGAATCTGGCTAAGTGTTCAGTGCTGGGTATTCCCACCTGTCATTCTGAGGAGCCCCCGGCGGGGGCGACGAAGAATCTCTCACGGCGGCGCGGCTCGGTCAGAGATTCTTCGGTTCGCCTTGCTCGGCTCAGAATGACATTGCGGAGACGTCCCTGAGTGAATCCTTACGAATTTGGCATTACACAGTGGGCGAGTCGCGGGCGCGCCCGCCGCTTGCTAGCCGTCCGATTCCGGTTTCTCGCTCTGGCCGGCGGCGTCGGTTTCAGAAGGAGAAGTAGCCCTGCTGCCACCTGGTTTGACCCAGGCGGAGACCCAATCGACCTTCTGTTTTGACTTGTCGATGTAGGAGATTGCCGCCCCGTACTCATCGCCGAACCAGTAGAAATCCTGAGGGAACTTCTCCTTGACCTTCGACTGGGGCGGAACCTCTGGCGGAAAGAGCTGCTTCATTGTCTCCACGGCCACTTCGCGAGGTACGGAGCCGGGAGCGTATTTGATCTGCACGCTAAAGGCCTTGCCGTTCTGGCATTGCACCACATACTGCCCGCCATCGGCGTTGTTGTTGCGGCTCAGATACTGCTTTTTGCCGCCCACAGCGCCCTTGGGGTCTTCCACGAAGGTGAGAATGGCCTCCTGAAGAACAGACTCAGGAGTGCCCACTTTGACCGACTCCAGAGGAATGGTTCCCTGCGGTGTGGCACTCGGCACCTTGTTACCGGACCCACATCCTGCCGTGCCGAGCGCCAGGATTGCAGAGGCGGCAAGCAAAAGACGGGTGGCTGGATTCCGATTGACCATCGCTCAATTCTCCTGCTGGGTAGCTATTTCTTAGACCAATTCAGCGTCAATAGAGTGTACCCGATCGCTTGCCAATGGAAGCCGGTTGTAACGAGCTGGAAAAGAAATTTATTGGCCCTGCGCATCCAGATGGGCCATAAGGTCGCGTGCCCTGTCCAGCAGGCGCTCCTTGCGATCCGGGGCCACCTCGGACAAATAGGTGTCCAGGGCAGCCAGAGGAGCTGATACCGCCGTTTCGTTGAGCTGCGGAAGCCGCGCCCTGTTCCGGGCAGGCACGACCTCAGGCTGAATGCGAACAGACAGCGCATCGCCAGCAGCTTCCCGCAAATCATCCTCGTCGACGGACTTAAGCTGCTCCTGGCTCACCTTGTAACGTATCCTCAATACGCAGCCTGGTGTCGCCTTCTTCGCAATAGAGGCGCGCAGGCTCTCCGTCGGGTTTGCTTGCCTGGTGAGGTCGGCTTCCACAGTCACGAAGGGCCGCGGCCCTATGCTGTGAAACTGGAAGCTGGTGTTCTTGCGTTCCAGGCAAACGTGCACGAAGCCCTTGTCCTCATCCTGCTCCCCGAAGTCTACCCGCTCGAGACTGCCTGCGTAGACTATGGCAGGCGAGCTTTCGCGAATCACCTGGTGCTTGTGCACGTGCCCCAGCGCCACGTAGTCGACGCGGTCGTCGACGAAAATGTCGGCCGGAAACGAAAGTGTGTAGCCGACGAGCAGCTCCTGTTCGATGCCGGCAACAGCAGCGTCCACTGTCATGTGCGCGGTGACTACCGCCGGCAGACTCGGGTCCAGCTCCTCGTAATAGCCTTTCAGCAGGGCATCGACACTTTCGATGAGCTGCCGGTCGACGGATGCGGCAGGAAGCGACGCGTATTCGCTGATAGTCACAAGCTGGTGCCTGGTCACGTAGGGGATGCCTATTAGCTGGAAGGCACCATTGGCGGTGTCAACCACAGTCCGGGTCGGGCGGTCGATAATCGCCACGCGCGGCACCTCCAGACTCTGGAAGACCGACATGGCATGGCTGGCGGTGGACTTGAGTATCTGATCGTGGTTGCCGACAAGCAGAATGCAATAGATACCGGCATCCAATAGGCGCTTGAGCTGTCTGGCGAACATCTTCTGATAGACAGGCTCTGGTGAAGCGTTGCGGTATGCGTCGCCGGAGAAAAGAAAAACATCGATTCTGTTGTCGATTGAATAATCCACCACGCGTTCCAGGGCGCCCACGAAGTCTTCGAAACGGATATTGAGTCCCGTGGCGGGATTCAAGCGGCCGTGCCCTTCGCCTGAGCCGAAATGGATGTCGGATACGTGAACAATGTGAACAGGCATGACGCGGGTGGCTATGGAGAAATGCGTGTTACTTCAAGAAGGTTTCGGCGGCTTTGCTCGATGCGGTCAAGCTGTCCTGTGCGCGGCAGCCAGCCGGGAATGATACCGGCATATAGAATGAAGGATTATAGGATAAGCCAGGGCGTTCCCTGAAGAAGTAATCGTATGGCCGCGGGAGGGGAGGAAGGATGATGGTTCCGGGCGCACGGGGGTTCCGGAGGGATTGTCTTGCCTGGGCAGGTGTGCTGGCGCTGGTCTTTTCCCCGGCTGCCTGGGCTCTGCTGTCTGATGCAGAGGCAGTCACGCTTATTGAAAAGGCCAGGATTGTAACGCCGGATTCTCAGGTGCAAGCCAGGGTAGGAGCGGGCGAGGTGGCGGTATCGCTTTACCGCAATCCGAAGGCCAACGACAAGGACTGCAAGATCGATGCAATCCTCATGGCCAAGGCTCTCATGGATGCAGACCCGAAGGGAATCTCCACTGTCAAGGTGCGCTTTTACGATCCAGCCAACCGCTCGAGCTATCGTGAGGTCAACGTCGGACTTGGTGTTGTCAAGGCATTTGCCCAGCGCCGGGTGAGCACGGACGAACTGCTCGCCTCCGTTGTCATAGAGCGGGGAGAACAGGACATCAGCCGCTATCGCCAGCGCACTTACAGGGATATAAGCCAGTCGCCCGACGTCATCGATGGCGTCTACCGGGCGGAGCGACTGAATCTGCTCAGTCGCATACAGATGCTCCGGCAGCGCGGTGTCGGTGTGCAACCGTTTCTGGGCGAGTTCTTCCGGATCGAGGACAAGGTGCGCCAGGGCGACGATGCCTCGGTCATAAAAGGGCTCCAGTTCCTGAGCCAGAAGCTGGCCGACATGGAGGAACGTTACGAGCAGGCGCACGCGGGCGGACAGCGCACCGGTGCTGCTGGACAACCTGGGCCCTCCGGTCGTCTTTCGGCAGGACCTTACGGCCAGCCGCCTCCCCCGGCGGATAACTTGCAGGCTATGCAGCAGCGCCTGCGCCAGGAGCTGGGTGAACTGGCGCCGAGCATAGGTCCGCAGCTCAACCGGCGATATCGCATAGCCAGGCGCATCGCCGACCTTCAGGCCGAAGGGCGGGTGGTCGACCAGTACCGCCGGCTGTATCGTGAAATCGAGGAGCTGGCTGCCCAAGGCAATGCCGAGCACCTGCGCTTGAAGCTGACCGTGGCCGAGCACCAGCTGGGTTTGCCCTCCTTCCAGGAAGAGTAACCGTGTCATCGCCTGTCGAGAATTCCACGAAGGCAGATCAGCTGCTGCGCAAGGGACAGGTTCTGCGTGCCAGGATTGCATCGCTGGCGCCGGGTGGTGATGGGGTCTGCCGGGACTACGGGCCGCCTGTGTTTGTCAGCCGCGTGGCACCGGGCGATCTGGTGGAAATTGAGCTGTTTGACGTGCGCAAGGACTTCGCCAGAGGCAGAGTGCTCTCGGTTGTAGAGCCCTCTTGCCAGCGCACCGAGCCGCCCTGCAAGTTATTCAAGCTCTGCGGGGGTTGCCACTGGCAGCACATCGATTACCGCTGGCAGTTGCAGGCCAAGGAAGAGGTCGTGCGCCAGACTGTAAGGCACATCGCCGGGCTGGATCCGGATCTCGTTTTGCCGGCGCTGGCAGCCTCTGAGCCGCTCTACTATCGCAACAAAGTGCAGTTCCCGGTCAAGCACCCGCACGGGTCCAGGCGCATTCTGGCTGGCTATTACAAGCAGGGCTCGCACGAACTGGTCAACATCAAGCACTGTCCCGTGCAACCGGAGCCCCTGGACAGGGTCTTGTGTGCAGCCAAGGCGGTGCTGGAAAGGCACGCGATTGCTGCTTATGACGAGCGGGCGGGCAGGGGGCTGCTGAGGCACATTGCCGCCCGTTACAGCTTCCATTATCGCCAGGCCCTGGTTACCCTGGTTGTAAATGCCTATCCGCCTGGCTGGCTGGAGGGCGGTGCAAGCCGCACCGACAGCTCGGCCGGTGCGGAGTCAGATGACGATCCCCTGGCCTTGCCCCTTTCGGGCGGGCGCAGGGACGGGTCTTTAGCAGGCCGAAAGGTCGCCCGCGACCCACGCGCCCGTGGCGAAGCGCTCGTTGAGATGCTGAAACCTGCCGCCCTGGAGCTGATGGCGGAGGTTCCGGAGATTGCCGGAGTGTGCCTGAATTTCAATCCGCAGGCGGGCAATCGCATTCTTGGCGAAACCACCGTCTGCCTGGCTGGGCAAGACCATATCGTCGAAAAGGTCTTCTCCACCGCGCCCGGCATTCCCCGTCGCCTGCGGGAGGGGCTTGAGTTTCGCCTTTCTTCCATGAGTTTTTTCCAGGTCAACTCCAGCCAGATCGCGCCGCTACTGGAGGAGGTCACGGCGGCGGTCGGTCAGGCCAACGGCCTGGTCGTAGACGCTTACGCCGGTGTGGGAACAATCGCCCTCTGGCTGGCGCCGGCCTGCCGACAGGTGATAGCCATAGAGGAGCATGCCGGCGCTGTGAAAGACGGGCTGGCCAACCGCGTTCTCAACCGCATCAATAACGTTGATTTCCGCCAGGGCAGAGTCGAAGCGGTGTTACCTGCCCTGGTAGCGGAGGGATTGAAGCCGGATGCCGTGGTTCTGGATCCCCCGCGCAAGGGCGTCAGCCCGGAAGCGCTGGCGCAGGTCGTAGTGCTGGCCCCGCGCAGGCTGGTCTATGTCAGTTGCAATCCCGCAACACTGGCTCGCGATTTGAAAATCCTTGCTACAAATGGGTATAAGACCAGAAAAATCCGGCCAATAGACATGTTTCCCCAGACTTATCACGTCGAGTCGGTTGCCGTTGTCGAGCGTGAGGATGAATGAGGGGAGGGCGATGGTTCTTTCCGGGATATGGAAAAAACAGGACGATCAATGGGGTCCACTGCCGCCCACGATCACGGTCACGCACGACAAACGGGTGCCGGCATTCGACATTCAGGACCTGTGCGCCTCTGTCGGCTGGAGTCGCCGCGACCCTGCCTTGATTGAAAGGGCGCTGGCCAACAGCCTGGCGGTGGTAAGCGTCTGGGATGACGGACTCTTGGTTGGTTTTGGCAGGGCCACGGGCGACAGGGTCTTCAACGCCACAATCTGGGATGTTGCTGTTAGACCCAGCCACCAGCGCCGCGGCATCGGCCGGCTTGTCATGCGTGAACTGCTCGAGGAGCTTGACTCCTATCACATCCCCCTCATCACCTTGTACGCCGATCCCGGCCGGGACGGTTTTTACAGGCAGTTCGGCTTTTCCACCGACCCCTCAGGGATCAAGGGCATGTTCCGAGAGCGGTCGTGAAGGCATTCGTCCTTCCGCCAGGCCGTTGTCCGCCCGATGAACTTATCCGATATCGGATAATTTGGCGCTCGGTTCCCGCCTGCCGGGGGCATCGCCCGATGAACTTATCCGATATCGGATAATCCTCCGGCTGCCGGCAGGCGAAAGCAAAGCTTAAGGGTGCTGGTGGTCGGGGCTCTGGCTGGGAGAATTCGTGGTAGATTTTGAGACTTGCCCGAGTACGCTCCGGAGATGTCATGAAGGTTATATTGCAACAAAACGTGGTCAAGCTGGGAAAAGCCGGTGACGTTGTGGAGGCGGCGCCCGGATATTTCCGCAACTATCTGCAGCCTCGCGGGCTGGCGGTCCTTGCCACTCAGGGGACCTTGAAGAAAAGAGAGGAGGACCTGGAGGCTCTGCGCAAGAAGGCCGAGAAGGCGCACCAGGAGGCAGTCGAGCTGGGCGAGCGCATAAATTCGCTGGGCTTGCTTACTATTGCAGCCAAGGCTGGCGAGGGCGGCAAACTCTACGGGAAGATAACCAACAAAGAGATAGCCCACGAGCTGAAGAACGCCCTGGGCGTGGAGGTCGACAAGCGGCTTGTCAAGCAGTCCGAGGAGATTGGCGCGCTGGGGTCGTACAAGGTTCATGTCAAGCTGACCCCGGAAGTTAGCGCCGAATTCACCGTCGAAGTGGTGTCCAGCACCGAGAAAGCATCACGGTAATTGCCCGGCCGTTGGACAGTGCTTTGCTTGCGGGCGACGCTGCCTGGTGTGCATCCGTGCCTGTCCGCCGTGCATCAGCGCCCCGCAGCTCTCCGGGCAACGTGCTTCGCCGGGCTACAAGGGGCCTCCGTTGCTCGGCGCAGCGGCATCTGGTACTGTGCAACAGCGCAGGCTGACAGGTAAAGAGTAATGCGCGTTCGCCGGTTGGCTTTTGAGGAGTATGTGCCTTGCCTGCCAAAAAGCGCTACTTGCTGCTGGGGACAGTTGCGCTGCTTTGCGTGATGCTCGTCGTAGTTTTAAGGAGCGATGACCGCCACTACTACCTCTATCGAGCTCAGCCAGGAGAGCCGCTGGCCGGGCTGTCAGCTCGCGAGATGGACATCTTCAGGCGCGGCAAGACGCTTTTCGAGCACCAGTTCAACCCGGACGAGGGGCTCGGCCCGCTTTTTAACGCAAGAAGTTGCTACGAGTGCCATGGCAAGCCGCTGGCCGCTGGGCTGCCGGGACAGGACGGCAGCGCATCCGGTTGCATTCGCATGGGCACGGTGCGGCCGGACAGCCCGCTGGCTGCCGATCTGGGAAAGGCCAGGCGGCAGCTCGATTCAAGCTCTTTCTCGGATCTTCTGGACGAGGGCGGCCCCATCGTAAGGCGCCGCTCCATCACGCGGGAATTTCCGGACAAATACCCTAAGGACTGCCAGGTCGAACCCGGCAAGGTATCGCCTCAGGCAAAATTCACCTCCTTCCGTTATGCCGGGCCCCTTCTGGGAGGCGGGTTGATCGACGCTATCGACGACCGGACGATTAGCAACAACATGTTTCGTCAGGCAAAGGAGGCGCCGGATCTGGTAGGGCGCACCAACCCGGCGACGGATCCGCTCACGCTGGCGACACGAGTCGGCCGCTTCGGCTGGAAGTGCCAGAGCCCCAGCTTGCTTCTGTTTACTGCGCAGGAGCTGAATAATCAGATAGGGGTGACAACGCTGGTTGCGCCGGCGGTGCGCGGCAGGAGCGCCGAAGCTGAGTTTCCGCGCTGCCTGTGGCCCTTCTTGGCGGCAGAGCCCAACGATGTCGGCAACAAGCTCGTCAGCCTGTCTGCGTTTCAAGCGCTTCTGGCGCCGCCGTCCCGCCGCCCCCTCACCACGGAGGCCAGGGAGGGAGAGACACTTTTTACGCGCCTGCGCTGCGCAGTCTGTCACACGCCTGTGCTTTACACTGCTCCCGTTGTGGAGATTGCCGATCCCGACAGTCCCTTTCCCAGCCTCCACTATATGGAAGTGAGGGCTCTCGAGAACCAGCCGGTGAGGCTCTACTCGGATCTCTTACTGCACGACATGGGACCGGATCTGGCCGACGGCATAGTGCAGGGCAGCGCGCGCGGTGGCGAGTGGCGCACGACGCCGCTTTGGGGTATAGGCAACAAGAAGTTCTTTCTGCACAACGGCAGCGCGCAATCGCTCGATGAGGCGATTCAGGCGCACGGTGGGCAGGCCGAGGCGGTCAAGCGGGAATATCTCAGGTTATCTGCCTCCGAGCGGCGGGCGCTTTTGAAATTCGTCGGCTCGCTGTAAACTCGTGGGCACCAGCAGGCTCAATTCCACCACGGAGCGCTTACATAAACACCGGCGATGATCCAGGAAGGCGCTGCTCCCCGCTTATGGGGCAGCCTGCATGCTGGATTGCAGGCGTGGCGCTGGCCGGGACGGTGACGCTTGTTTTGCTCGACCTGCTTATCACGAGGTCCGGCATGGTGCCCTGGGAATTTCTCCGTGAGATGTTTGATCTGGGTGTTGAAGGCAACGTGCCTACCTGGTTTGCTTCGGTCTTGTGGCTGCTGGCGGCAGCAGCCTCGATTGCCTGTTACCTGGCCGACAGGAGACTTTCGCCGTCCGGCACCGCTTCCAGAATCTGGCTTTTCATGTCCCTGACCTTCCTGTATGTATCGGTGGATGAGGTGGCTACCATTCACGAGGAAGTCGGCTCCTTCTTGAAAGAGCAGGTGAGGAAGCATTCGCTCGGCGGCATTGTTCCTTTTGGTTCGCCGGATTCTCCCTGGATTGTCTTTTACTTGCCGATCATGCTAGCCTTCCTGGGCTTCATGCTGGTCTTCTTGTGGCGAAAGCTGGGCGCCCGAAAATGGCTCAAGCTAGCCCTGGTTCTCGTGGTGGAGTGCTACCTTTGCGCCATTGCGCTGGATTACTTTCAGGGTCTGGAGCCGCAGGTCCACAGAATGGTGGCATACAAGCTGCATGCGCGGCCCGGGCACCTGGTCGATGCCACGATTGTTGCCGAGGAGGCGCTCGAGCTGGTTGGCACATCTGTTCTCATTGCTGTGCTGACCGTCTGCGCGCAGCACGCGCTGGAAGCTCTGCCGGGCGCGTCTTCCGGCGGCGGTGCGTCTGACTCTTCGCTGCCGACCGGTAGGGGTTGAGGCGCGCTGGTGATATCGTATATGGTGCCGACTGCGGGCCGGCTGGCAGCGCCCGAGTGAAATAGCTTATAGCAGGTCCGCTGGCGCGGCCGGCATGGTGCTCGTGGGCGTGCTGCCGCCGGGCGACATGGTCGAGGGCGGACCGATGGGGCCGGGCTTGCTGGTGATGGAGAAGTTGCTGGTACCAGGGATGGTGTACGTCTGTCCGCCCATGGTTATGGTCGCCGGGCCGCTCGATGGTTCACCGAACATGGTGGTGGCTCTCTCGGCTTTGAGCACGATCGCCGAACCGGCCGGCGAACCGCCGTTGCCGATAAGCGGCGTTCTCAGTTGAAACTCGGTGGAAAGCCCCGGGCAGAAGTAATTGCCGCGCGCCATTTTCTTGGCCTGGCCGGGCGGTATGCCGTTGTTGCCCTTGCCGCCTTTGCCGCCGCCACCCAGGCCTAAATTTATGTTGATCGGTCCCAGGTTCAGGCCGCCCGCTCCGCCTTTGCCTTTGCTGTCTTTGCTCTTGTTGCCCTTCGACTTGCGTTCGCTGCCGTAAGCGGTCAGCTCGCACCACTCTCCGGGGCTGCCCACCATTGGCTCGCCGGCATGTTTTCCGCCTTGCTGCCTGCCGAGCCTGGCCGTGAGATCA
The DNA here is from genome assembly GCA_036703665.1 of Candidatus Obscuribacterales bacterium. Lineage (GTDB taxonomy): Bacteria > Cyanobacteriota > Vampirovibrionia > Obscuribacterales > Obscuribacteraceae > DATNRD01. The sequence goes on along the minus strand of DATNRD010000497.1, from coordinate 6,838 downwards.
CGTAAGGTGGCCGTCCAGCTGACCGTCACCGTTTCGCTGTCGCCGGAGGTCATGGCGCCGTAGGCCAGGCCGAGCAGCTGCCTGTCGCTGAGAGGGATATTGAGGAACGGCTGCTGGGGGAGCGCCGTGGCAATGATGTTGCCACCGGAGCCGAACTCGAACATGAACATCTTGCTGGCGCCGGCCGGCACGAGCGACTTGGCCTGGGCGTGGGCGGCCGGCAGCATGCCGTTTGTGTGCGGGCGGGCGCTAAGCGTGATGCCAGTGGGCATAGTGTAGATCTCGAAACCCGTCTTGGCCGTCCACAGGGTGCCGGCGGCGTCACCGCTGCTGGCCTGGTCGTTCAAGATGGCGTCGACGCTTATGGGCGGTAGTGGGTGGGGGGTGAATCGGTTGCCGGCCAGTATGAAGTTAGCACCGTCTTTTTTGAAGCCCTGTGCCGAGAGCGTGCGCTGGTTCCGCACGATCGTATCGGTTACTGATGCAGCCTGGCTGCCGTTACGGTAAGCGTCCTCGGCCTTGTCCATTGCCGCTTGATGCTGGCCGAGGCTCTGCTCCAGTGTGGGCAAAAGCTCGCTCAATCTGTCGATCTCGGCCTGGATCTGCGCCTGGCGCTCGGGGTTGGTGGCTACTCCCGGGTCGGAAGCGAGCTGGCTGCGCAGCCGCTCAATGGCGTTTTTGGTCTCGTTGATCTGCTGCAGGGTGGCCGCTACCGTAGCCTGCACCGTCTCCCTTATGCGGTTGGCCAGCCCCATGGTTACAAGCCCGGCCGTGTTGGTTTCGGCAACTCTTACCCAGAACTCATGAATGTCCTTTTCGCGCAATGTCGTGCTGCCGTCGGCAGAATAGAGCTTGCCAGAGGGGTCGATGCCGACCACGAAGGCGTTGGGCGGCAGCTCGGACAGCTCGCTGGTGAATCCGGCCAGCCTCCAGTAGGCGCGTTGAGCCTCGAGCGACCCGTTGGTGAAGGAGTCCATGCGCGGATCGGAATTGCCGCCTACGGAGGTCGAGACAATGCCTACCGGCACAACGCTGTTTTCCGACCGGGCCATGGCCATCTGCAGCCACTGCCTGTTCCAGACCGTGTTCATGTCGCCAGGCTGACCGAGGTTGTCGAAGGCGACCTCCTGCATGTCTTTGAGATCTTTGACATTGGGCTTGGTGCGACCGCTGCGTACCCAGTGATACAACCCTACGGCCCACATCTGGGCCGGCGTTGGCTCACCGGGTATGAAAACGGATGGCGTAAGCGTGCCCTCACCCGGCCAGTCGCCGCCTTCCGGGCTGAAGAACTTGCCTTTGTTGAAGGTCAGCTGCGGGTTCTTGAGGATGTCTTGAACCTGACTGATGCCGGGGGCCGGACCGCTGGGGAAGCTTATGCAGATGGTGCCGCCGGGGGGATTGTCCTTGGTTCCTCCTGGCTGGGAACAGGCCACGTTGTGGATGGTCCTCATGATCGGTGAGCTGCCCTGAGCCGACGCTTCGGTGATGGTGTGGTCGGCCTCCACCTTGACGATGGAAGGGATGCGGATGCCGTCGTCCTCACGGAAACGCTGGGTATTGACCAGGCGGGTCTCGGAGCCCAGCCCGGCAAAATAAAAGTCTTCGCCCTTGGCCGGGATGTTGATAAAGGCCTTGTAGTTGCCGTCCTGTTTTTGATCTGCTTGCACTTCGGCGAACTCTTCCGGTTCTGGAATGGGTGTGAGCGTGGTGCTGCCTCCGTCCAGGTATCCCAGGGAGAGCTTGAAGGAGCCGCTGACGCGGCTGCCCCCCATGGCATTTTTGACCTGATTTGACTCGTAGAGATTCTTGGCTGTCTCGTAGGGCGTCACGGGCCGGCCGTCCAGATCTTTGGCCAGCGGATCGCCACCCGGGCTGAGCGACTTCTTCAGCACCTCCGTCAGGCGGCGGGCCGCTGCCCTGGCATTTTCGACGTCCTTCTTGGCCAGCATTTTCATGGTTTCGTCGCCCAGCTCGTGGGCGACGATCATATCCAGGCGCGCCGTGCCGACCACCGTGTTGATGCCCAGGACCGGCAGAGGCTCGCCGTCACCGGCCGTGGTGGCCTTGCCGATGGGGGGATAATCCGTGAGCGCGATAAAACCGTAGTTGGGGTCCTCGACTACTATGCGCGCGATGGCCTGCGCGGCTGCCAGGCTGGAAGTCTCGATGGCCGTGGCATGCTGCTCGTGCCCGCCGAGGATGCGCGTGTAGTTGAAGACGAACAGACCGATGGCGACAAGCAGGCCGACCGTGATGGCCAGGGCCAGCACCATCATGTTGCCTTTCGGCGAACGAGGATGAGGTAGTCCCCGACTTTGAGCGTGTTGAATGGCCCGGACGCAGATTCGGTCGAACATTTATCCTTACCCCGCGTAAGCGCACCCGAAAACAGGCTTGCCTGCTCCTTCCTCCGCGCAGTACCGGGTGTAGATGTTTAGATTCTGGTAAGAATCGACCGGCCGAGCACCGAAAAGCAGCAGTGACTAAAGGATTCCTTAAGCAACTCTAATAAAACACAGCACTTAGATTAGCTTACTCCAATATTTCCCTGATGTCAAGGATGGGAGCGAGTTTCGGGCAATCCGGCCGGTTGCTATTCCACCCCTTCTTCTGCTTCCAGCGGCTCGACCCCGAGCTCGCCCGTGGCGCTTCGCCTGAGGACCTCGACCCTTTGTTCGGCTGCCTGCAAGAACCTCTGGCAATCGCTGCTCAGGCGCATGCCCCGTTCGAACAGCTCGAGCGCTTTTTCCAGCTTGATTTCCCCGTCCAGCTCGCTGACGACCTTCTCCAGCTCAGCCAGGGACGCCTCAAAATCAAGCGAAAGAGAATTCTCCTGCATGTTATCCCTCCTTGTCCCCTTGCCAGGGCGTCTTTCCTGAGGTCGGACCGGTTTCCACCGATTCCACCTTGACTGTGAGCTTGCCCTTATCCAGAAGCGCCTCCAGCAGCTCGCCCGCTTCTACCTCGCCGGCGTCCCGCACTACGGTGCCGTCGCGCTTGCGCAAGATGGCATAGCCGCGGGCCAGGACATTGAGCGGTCCGAGTGCTTGAAGCTTCTCGTGGTTGGTCTGCCAGCGATGATGCGCCTGGGCCATGAGAATAGCCAGCCTTCTTGTCAGCCTGTCGCGATAACTGCTCACGCGCAGACCGAGGTTGGCCAGACGTTCGCTGTAGCGCAGCAGCGAATGCAGCGGGTTCAAGCGGTCCAGACTACGGTGGGCGCCGACCAAAAGATGAGTGATCCGTGCTGACAGGCGGCGATTCAGGTTGCCCCAGCGCTCGAGCAACTCCGCTCGTCCTGCCGCGACGAGTTCGGCGGCGGCGGTCGGTGTCGGTGCTCGTAAATCGGCGACCAGATCGCAAATGGTGATGTCGGTTTCGTGGCCGACGCCCGAGATGACGGGGACCGAGGCGCTTGCCACGGCTCTGGCCACCACCTCGGTGTTGAAGGACCAGAGATCTTCGATGGAGCCTCCGCCTCTGGCTACCAGGATGACATCCACTGGTCCGAACTCCTCGAGGTTGGCTATGGCCTGTGCGATTTCCTCCGGGCTGCCTTCACCCTGGACCTTGGCCGGGCTTATAAGCACATGCACATTGCTGTTGCGCCGCCTGAGCGCAATCAGGATGTCGCGCAGGGCGGCCCCGGCCAGGCTGGTGACGACGCCGACCCGAGCTGGCAACATGGGAATCGGCCGCTTGCGTGCCGGGTCGAGCAGCCCTTCCGCCTCCAGCTTGTTGCGGAGCTGCTCGAAGGCCAGCTGCCACTCGCCCACACCGACCGGTTCGAGCGAGCTGGCAACCAGCTGGTAGGCTCCGCGCGGCGGGTAAACGTTCAGGCGTCCGCGGGCCACGACCATAAGCCCGTCTTCGAGCTCGAACTTGATGCTGGAGTTGGTACTTCTGAAGCAGACGCAGGGCAGAGTCGCCTCTTTGTCTTTGAGGGAGAAGTACCAGTGTCCGGAGGAATAGACCTTGGCGTTGCTGACCTCGCCTACGACCGCCACTTGATCGAAGGTGTCTTCCAGCAGGCAGCGGATCTGGGCGGTCAGTTCGGAGACCGTCAAGACCGGACGAGGTCTGGCGCTGTCATCGACGCTGTACACGAAGCTCAAGCCCTCTTCTAAAGGGGTGTCCTGCCGGCAACCGGCGTGGCGAGGCAGGTCATCCTGAAATTAAATACGTTCCAGCCCGGGAAAAGTTCGATTGAGAATCAATTATCTAGGAAAAGTTTGGCAGCCTAGGCATCCTTATATATAAAACCTGGCTGCACCGGTGGTAACGGCGCTCCAGCTTTGGTGCGGTTTTCTCGAGTCCTCTCAGGGCGGGCCTGCCGACGCCCGGCAGGCGTACGCCGCCCCTTCGACAAATGGGGCAGGCCGGCCGCGCATATGCGGCGCCCCTCGGCGGGATTGCTTTTGGATATAGCAAAGCGCCGATGTCAAGCCGGTTTCAAGTGAATGCACGCGGGCAAGAAGAGGGTGGTAAAGCCGCCGCTTACATTTAAGTTGACTGGTGCGGTTGTCATACTATATATTGGTATGACATACAAAAGTAGGGTAACGACAGAAGGGAGTCCGGCGATGGACAGGACGTTGTTTACTTCCCCCATGATTGAGACATTCCGTGTATGCCGCCGGGCTTACGAACTGGCCTTCGTGCAAAGGACCGAAGCCTGCGAAAACCTTGCCACCAGTGCTGTATGCAAGCGCTTCATTCTGAAGGCTCTTGCCGAAGTCAACCGCGGGCGCATCACGACCGTGCATCAGGTGCAGAAATTCCTCGGGCAGCACTGGCCGGTGGACAAAGTCGAGCAACACGAATGCGTTAAGGCGTTCCTTTTTGCCTACAAGACGCTGGTCAACTACAGCGCGGCTCCCTACCGTCCTGCCGGTGCTCGTGCCGTGGGAGTCGACCTCAAGGTGCGCGCGCGCCTGCCGCACGACCGGGTCTACCTGGAGGACACCCTCGATCTCATTTACTGGTACCCGAAAGAAAAGCGATTGGAGTTTGTCGACTTTCACCTCAACCCGCTCAAAACGCTCAACGAGGCCTGGCCGTCGCCGTCGTTGCTGGTCAAGCAGTTTCTGGCTGAGCGGCTGCGCGTCAGGTGGCCATTCGAGAAACTGACGCTTACGTTCTGCCGTGTTTCACCGGAGGGCCTGAGCACCAGCAGCATCAACCCGGACGAGGCGCTTATGAGAGCCCACTGGCCAGACCTGCTGAAGACAATAGAAGAGATGAAGTCCTTCGAGTCTTCACCGTCGCCGCATCTGCTGCCGGTCTGCCTGTGCCGGCGTTGTGCGGCTCTGGCTCGCGCTGCGGGCGCGCCGCATCGCGACGGGTCCGGGGCGGTGCGCGAGCATTCCGCACCGGGGGCCGGACCGCAGGTGGCGTGAAGTGTCAATCGAGGCGCAGTCGTAAGCGGTGGCAGACCTGACGGTGACACCAGTCATGATGTCACGAGCACAGGCGTGCCGCAGCAGAGCGAGCGCATATGTTTCAATTGCCGTCGGGGCGTGCGTGCTTGATATAATCCCGGTGTCGGAAAAGCCTCTCTCACACGACCATTGCTCTATGCCGGGGGCGCCTTGCGGGAATAATTCTCAATAGTTCCGCTGCATCATGCTGGAGAATTTGATTGTCCAAGAGACCATAAGCGCCGCGGTGCTCGAAATGTATCTCCGGGAGAGCGAGCCGTCCGTAAGGCCGGCTGGCAACGAATTGGGAGCGGCCAGGAGTTGAGGGCGGACGTTCTCATACACCCTATAGGCGAGCTGGCCACGCCGGTGGCCGAAGGCGGTCCGCTTCATGGGCAGGCGATGAGCCGGGTCGAGCGTGTAGCGCAGGCTGCCGTCGCCATCGCGCAAGACAAGATTGTGGCGGCCGGAGGCGCCGGCGAAGTCCTTTCGTCCGTTGAAACGGATTCTTCCACGATCGTCGTCAGCGCGGCAGGCAAGCTGGTCACCCCTGGCCTGGTCGATCCGCACACGCACCTGATTTTCGCAGGCAACCGAGCCAACGAGTTCGTCATGCGTTGTCAGGGTAAGACTTACCAGGAAATTGCCCGCGCTGGCGGTGGCATCACAGCCAGTGTCACGGCCACGCGGCAGGCAGATCTTGCCGCTCTGGTCGAATCAGGCCTTTCGCGCCTCGGGCGCATGCTTGCCGCAGGCACCACGACCTGTGAGGTGAAGACGGGATACGGTCTTGATCTGGCCTCGGAGCTGCGCATGCTCGAGACCATCGGAGTGCTGGCCGAGCAGCAACCGGTCGAGCTGGTGCCTACGTTCATGCCGGCGCATGCCGTTCCGCCCGGCATAGAGCGACAGCGATATGTAGACGAGGTGGTATCGGACATGCTCCCGGCGGCGGTGGAATTATCCCTAAGCGGAGCGCTGGGCCGCTTACCATTGCCGTTCAACGACGTGTTTTGCGATGAGGGGTATTTCACTGTAGAGGATACCAGGCGCATACTCGAAGCCGGCCTGCGTCTGGGCATGAAGGCTAAAGTACATGCCGATGAGTTCGCCAACCTGGGAGCCACTCGGCTTGCCGTGGAACTGGGGGCCGTGAGCGCCGATCATCTCTTGTCTGTGAGCCACCGGGAGATTGATCTTCTGGCCGGCTCGAACACCGTTGCCGTGCTCCTGCCGGGCACCTCCTTCTACCTCAATCTTTCCGAGCATGCTCCGGCCAGGAGAATGATCGACAAGGGTGTGGCTGTTGCGCTCGGTTCCGATTTCAATCCCGGCTCGTGCCACATCTTTTCTCTTCCCCTTATATGGGGACTGGCGTGCCTGCATCTGAAGATGACGCCGGAAGAGGCTCTCAC
>DATNRD010000496.1:0-5268 GCA_036703665.1 Candidatus Obscuribacterales bacterium | reverse complement strand
TCCCCGACAATCGGTGGGGGCACGCGAGCGCCGGGACGCGGTATGAAGCGCTCGTCGAGCCTGAGCTTGCGCACTTCGGCAGGCGTCGGGTAGCCGCCGTTGTTGGCCAGGATCGCCTGAGCGGTCCAGACATCCGGGCGCTGGATCTGGTTGGGGTTCCAGCCGGCGTCGATCATGGCCTGGACAGTGTGCACGGCCGCCGTGCTCAGGTCAGGCGCCCCGAGCACCCGAGTGGCTACAGCGACAGTGCTCAGCATCTGCGGCTGCTGCATGTGAATCTCGTGCGCCACCTGAACGATCTTGGGCTCCTGCATCTGGTCGTCGCGGAAGCCGGCGGCATGCATGTCGAGGATGAGGTGCTCGGCTGCCGCCACGCGGTTGGGATCGCCGAGCGGATTGGGATCGATAAAGCGCGCCACGTCCTGCGGGTTGATGTTGGGCGGCTGTTGCCCCCCACCGCCCTGTCCTATGACGTCCACGTGCACGCGGTGTTGCCCGCCCTGGCCGGTACCGGTATTGCCGCCGGTGCCACCTACGACGCGCACATCCGGATTGCCCGGTTGCTGCGTGCCACCACCGGGCACCTGCACCGACATGTGATGCACGGTTCCGCCTTGCCCCTGCCCGCCACCGGCGCCTGGATGGAACACCACGTCAACGACGTGCTCACCGGGCTGCGGTCCGGCAAGATTACCGGGCACCATGCCGGCCACCTGGTTCGGCGTAATCGGCGGTGCCTGGCCGCCGCCACCGCCGCCACCGCCCAGATCGACATTCAATATGGTATGGCCGCCGCGGCGGCGCTGAATGGCCTGATAGCCGCCGATCACGGAGGACACGGTGCGCAGGGCGTGATAGCCGTTGGTGGCATCCGTCACCGCACCTTCCGATACCAGGCGTGCAACCGACTGTACGTTGCCGACGTTGACATCCGTTCCATTGGACTCCACCTGGATGGCGAAGGCCGCCTCCACCTCTTCGTTCGATACCGCCGGCGCCAGCCTGCCGATGGCCGCCGCCATGACCATGGGATCGGCACCGGGGTACTGCGACTTGGCGATCTCGGACACGTACCGCGCCACGGCCGGAATCGCCGTCTTGCGCTGCCACATGGGCAGCTTCATGACGTACGGGTTGGTGGAGGCGGCACGGTTTTCTTCGGTAATCGGCAAGCCCACCGCGAACAGCGACTCGGTACCGGGCACATAGGACGGATTCCACGGAGATTCCGGGCTGGCGCCATCTGTCAGTATGTGCGTGGCCCAGGTGTCGTCCTTGGCCGTCCAGTCGCCGAAGCGCGTGCGCAGGTACTCGGTATAGGCGTTGCCCTTCTGACCGCTCACGTATGCTTCCGAACCAAGCGCCGCTTGCTTGAACAGCGAGCGCATGAACCGGTTCTTGGCTGTAGCGGTGTCGCGGAAGTGCCCGCCCTGGAAACCAATCATACCGGCAGCAGCTCTTTCGAAGAGGCCCTTCGGGCGATCTTCGCCTGCCTCGAAGGCGGCCACTCGCGCAGCATCGAAGGCCTCGGCGTCTTCCTTGAACAGCTCGGTGAAACCTCCGGCAGCCACCAGGTGCGCGACCTCTTCCGGAGTGGCGCCCTTACGCGCGCGCATGTGCCTCAGGTTGCCCTTGCCGTCGCCTACCAGCTTGTTGGTGCCGTCGTCAGAATAGCCGATGCTGTTACCGTTGTACGTACGAGCATCGACCGCGGCAATCTTCATTTGCACGAACTTGTAGCCGGCATGGTTGTATTTGTCGGCTGGGTTGATGACGCCAGAGGGTGTAAAGGATGGTGGCTGCGCATCCAGGTCGGCGGCCTGCGCGTGCATGTCATGCGCGCCGCCGCCCTGTCCGAGCAAGCCCAGTCGCTGCATTCCCGGCGGCACGTTGGTGGTGGTCGGATCGGCGACTCCGCGCTGCACCCCTGCTTGGGAGAGAGTGCGCCCGACGGCTCCGGCTATGCCTGTGAGCGCGCCGCCGGCTGCCAGATTGCCCGCTCCGGGAGAGCCCGGAGTTGCCCCCGCCTGCGGGGTCTGAACGGGAGGCGCCGCCGTTCCCTGACCGGGCGTGCCCTGCCCCGCCTGGAACTGGGCAGCCTGCTGGGCGGCTTGCTGCTGGCGCAAAGCTTCTTCCTGCTGTTCGCGCCGCCTGCGCTCCTCTTCCGTTTCCGGACGCTGTTGTCCGCCAGGCACGTTCAATCCAGGTGTAGCCAGTCCGTGCGCCATCTCGTTGGCGGCCCTGCTGCTCGGCGGCCCGGGAATCCCCGTGTCCGGCCGTCCGGGAAGCGGTCGTCCCTGAGCGGCCGCGCGCATCTCGCTCAACAGCTCCGGATTGGCGGCCTGGGTCGGAACATTGAGGACTGTGTCCTGCTTTTGCGGCGGCATCATGCGCTCTTTGGATTCGTACCAGTTCCAGGCCGCGCCGAATGCCTTTTGCATGTGCCCACCCAGCATCGCCGCTCCCTTCAAGGCGAAGCCGGTAATAAGACCAGCCGATATGAAATCGGACATCGGACTTATCTGCGCGCGCGCCAGGAAAGAGGGCACCTGGATCATCATCTGCAGGATGCCCACGGCCATGACGATCTTGCCCCACGGGTTGAAGTCCGAATAGAGGATGATCACCAGGATCTTGAGCAGCCCCACCCAGACAAACGTCCAGAGGCTGACCTCGACGAAGGACCGGACATAACCCGAGCAGACATTTTCCGTATCAGGCGTGGCGAAAAAGACCAGGAAGACGGGAGCAAACATGTACTGCGCGGTCAGAAGCGCGGTTTGAATCGCTTTGAGCACCAGCAGGTAGATGAGCTCGGCAATGAGGATTCCGCCCAGGACCAGAAAGATGATGAGTCCCGCAAAAGAGACGATCTCGCCGACGGTACCGAGAACCAGACCGCCCACTTCGGCGCCGATGATACCACCGGCGGCCTGACCGATAACAGGAGCGAACACATGCGCCAGTCCGGCAGCAGTGGCCACCAGCCCGCCCTTGACCGCGGCTGCCATGGCGGCATCGAGCATGGCCACCTGATCTGCTGAATTGAAGTAGATGGCCTTTATCATCTCATTGGTGATCTGGATTTCGAAGGCGTAAATGGTCGGCCAGGCAAGCAGCAAGCCGGCAGTGAAGATGAGCCGCCCGACTGAGCCCATGATGTTGCCGCCGCCGCGCCAGGATGCTTCCGCCCAGTACTTCCATATACAAAGGATGAAGAGCAGGAGCAGCAGGTCGACGGCGATGCCGTACATCACATCAGCCGCCTGGCGGATGTAAGGAGAGATGTCGTCGCTGCCGTTGCCCGGCTGCCCGAGCCCCTGGTTCAAGCCGTTGACGGCTATGTTGGGGTTGAGCACGAAGATACGCAGGAAGGCGGTGAGGAACTGCACGGTGTCGGCTACCCAGCCTTCGATGAACTCGGTCAGCCACTTGCCGATCAGCTGCCCGATGTTGGAAAAGAGGTTGCTTACCCAGTCGTCCGAGAACCACTGGTGCAGGCCCAGGTAAGTCTCGTTGTAAGCACCAAGCTCGCCGCGCAGGAGATCTTCGACGTTTTGAATGACGCCGTCCTTGTTCTGCTCGGCAATTTCCTGAACCAGCGGCACCTCGCCTGCAGCATCGGCGTACTTCTGGTCCGGAACCGTGTTATCCGTCTGCCCGGCTCCCTGGCTCAAATTGCTACCGCCACCCATGCCGGGCAGGCCGGCTCCCGGTGGCGGCGGCTCGGTCTGCGCCAGGGCCGCTGCGCTGAAAACCAGATACGGTGCCAGCATAAGCACGAGCGCCACGAGCGCCGCAAATCCGCGCCCGGGGCGTACTGCCTTTCTATTTCTGCTGGTCCTGGCTTTCAACACGTGGGTGATTCCAACTGTCCTGTCATCAACCTGGCTGCCTGGCCTTGCGGCCGTCACTGAGACTTGCTGCAGTCGTTATGTGACTCCCCTGTCATTCCCGCTCCCCTGTCATTCCCGCTCCCCTGTCATTCTGAGCGAAGCGAAGAATCTCGAAGCGAAGAATCTCGAAGCGAAGAACCTCTCTTGCTGTCATCAGTGGGGAAAACCGCCTGAACGGCTCGGGCCGGTATCTGGCGATACCGACCCGAGTTGGGAGCGGATTAGAGACCGCCGCCCAGTCCGCCGAAGTTGTTGATGGCGAAGGTACCGATCAAGTGGACCGCAGTCGGCCCGCCGAACCCGATACCGAGGCCCTTGGCTACGTTCATGGCAGCTTCACCGCCGTCCCGCTGACCGAAAGCAATCTTCATTCCCGCCATCGAGGAAGGAATAGTCGAAAGCGCGGTCACAACGCGAGAGATATCGCGGGCGGTGTCATACCCGAAGTCAGCCAACTGACCTACTTCGTTCGATTGCCCATAGCGGGGGTCAACCGGAGCGCCCACCAGCCCTTGGGCATGTGCTACTTGATCGTAAACACCAATGGCCATAAGGACCAGTTGAGGGGCTAGGAGAAAACCCACGCGTGCGGCAACCTTGAATGTGCGAGAAGATGCGATCTTCTTGCTCAGTGTTTTTATGCTGGTTACCATTTTGAACCTCCTATTTGTTCTGGATGAGAAATCGATTGACCTTTTTGTGCCAATTCGTGAAAGAAAGGGGAGTTAAGGCTTGATCAGGCGCCCGTGCACATCGGCCTGTGTGGTGAGCCCGTCGCCGCCGACGGCTGGCAGGAATGCCCCTGGCATGTAACCGAAGTTCTTGCCGTAGCTGGCGATGCCCTTGCCGGCGCTGGCAATCATGCCGGAGGGCGCAGCCGGCGCTGCCGGTTTGCGGAGCTTGCCGGAGACGTTTCTGCTCACCTGTATGGCCGGCCGCCTGGCGACTGCCTTGACGGCGGGCTTGGCAGGCGGCAGCGACTTAGCCGTGGCCACCTGAGGCAATGGCGGCTGAGCTACCGGTGCGCTGGCGATAACGGGAGGCATCTGGGCCGGCGCAGCGGCCTGTCCGACAGGCTTGCCGAAGGCGGAGTTGTAGGTCGTCTTCGGGATCGCTACCTGTGGCGTCAGCTGCGGGACACTCACTCTGGCTGCCACCTGCGTCTGCGGTGCCACCGGTTTCGGTGCCGGCGCAAGCATGTGGGGAGCCAGTCCCAGGAAGCTCGTGCCCTGCGGAACGGCACCGCTCCTTACAGAATGCACGGGCTCGGCGCCATGCGACTTGGGCACGCGCACGCCTTCTTGCCGCCAGATATTGGGAGCAAACTCGAAGCGGGCGCCCTTGGCCTGAGCCGCCTGCACGGTAACGAAAC
>DATNRD010000495.1:0-10398 GCA_036703665.1 Candidatus Obscuribacterales bacterium | reverse complement strand
GTCACCAGGGGTTCGACATGCACGATCCAGACCCTCGGGCTGGTGGGAGCCAAGTACATCGAAATCACCCTGCCCACCCTGGAGCCAGGCCAGCCGCCGCCACCGCCTTTAGCGGAAAACGAAGTTATCGTAGGTCAGGATCCGGTGAGAGTCGAGCTCGTGCTCAACGACGTGGCCATCAAGGTCAACAAACTCATCCGCAACTGGCAACCGGAAGAGATGGGCAATCGCATCAATTCCGTCCTCGATCATTCCGACGTAGCCGCCCAGAACATCAAGGCAGTTTCGATAAAACTGAACAAGAATATGGATAAGTTCGTCAGGGCTGCCGACAATGTGGCGACTGCTTCCAGCAAATTCAGCACGCTTGCCGACAGCGCACGGTCGACAACCGGTTCCGCCACCGCGTTTTTCAATGAAGGCCGGCAGACCCTGGACAACATCGACGCCCTGGCCGCGGAGTGGAAGGGGACCGGCAAGCGGATGAACAAGATTCTGGACAGTCCGACCCTGTCGAAGGACATCAAGGAAACCATGGAGCTGGCCAAGCAGACAGCCGACTCGGTGGGCGTTGCCATTCACGACCTCAATACCACGCTCAAAGATCAGCCTGTCCGGCAGGATCTACTCACGGTCCTGCATAGCATCGACCGGTCGACGACAAACATCGCAGAAGCGACCAAGACTCTCAACGAGCTGGCCCGCGACGAAAAGTTGCGCGCCGAGATTCAGCAAACGGTTGCCGACGCCAAAGAGGCGATGAGCAAGGTGGGCTCCGTTCTCGCCCAACCGGAGTTCAAGGTCGACGTGAAGAAGACCCTGACGAGCATACGCGAGGCCGCGGACAACGTCGACGTGGCAGCCCAGCAGATTCGCCAGGTTTTAAACAAAAGAGCGCCGCTGCTGCACATGATGTTCGGCCGCCCCGGGCGCATCAAGCCCGAGAACGGAAAAGCGGAGGGCGACAGCACCGAGACCAGGGAGCCGGAAAAGACGCAGGAAGAAAAGGGCTCAAAGTGAGTTCCCGATATAATGTCTGCTGCCTGAACATAATCCCGCTCTGTCTGGCTGAGATTCCTCGCTGCGCTCCAGAGAAGGAGCCGGCAACCATGGCAAGTGCGTTGGCTGAACGGCGGCGTAATCAGGAATCACGGGTAGTTCGCTTAAGAGGGCCTGATGAAATACGAGCCGGTGATCGGGCTGGAAGTACACGCCCAGCTCAAGACGAAATCGAAAATCTTTTGCGGTTGTCCGACCGAGTTCGGCGGCAGCCCCAATGACCATGTATGCCCCGTGTGCCTGGGCATGCCCGGTGTTCTGCCTGTCCTCAATGAGCGGGCGGTCGAGCTGGCGGTCCGCACCGGGCTGGCTCTCAACTGCTGGATTGCCGAAACCACCAAGTTCGACAGAAAGAACTACTTCTATCCCGACCTGCCGAAGGATTATCAAATCTCTCAATACGATCAGCCGATCTGCCGTGAGGGTTACCTGCTTGTCAACAACAGGAAAGTGCGAATCCATCGCGCTCACCTGGAAGAGGATGCAGGAAAGTTGGTCCACGCCGGGGCCGCTGGACTGCACGGCTCCGCGTACAGTCTGGTGGATTTCAATCGCTGCGGTGTCCCTCTGCTGGAGATCGTGAGCGAGCCGGATATCTCCAGCCCGGACGAGGCGCGCCTGTATCTTACCGAGCTTCGCACCATCCTGCGTTATATCGATGTGTGCGACGGCGACCTGGAGAAGGGCAGCTTCCGCTGCGACGCCAACGTTTCCGTTCGCCCGGCCGGGCAGGAAAAATTGGGCACCAAGACAGAGCTCAAGAACATGAACAGTTTTCGAGCCGTGCAGCGCGCCATCCAGTACGAAATCGATCGACACAGCGAGCTTCTCGATAGGGGCGAGCAAGTAGTACAGGAAACGCGGCTCTGGAACGAGGCCACCGGCACGACGCACCCCATGCGTTCCAAGGAAGAGGCCCACGACTACCGGTATTTCCCCGAGCCCGACCTGGTTCCCCTGGTGCTCGAAAGGTCCTTCGTCGAGCAGGTCAAAAGGACTCTTCCCGAACTGCCGGAGCAACGGCGGCGGCGTTATGTCGAGGAGCTGGGGTTGTCCGCCGGCGATGCTTACGTGCTGGTGGAGTCGAAAGAGATGAGCGACTTTTTCGATTGCGCCGTCGCCCTCGGCACGACGGCAAAGGCTGCCGCCAACTGGCTTATGGGACCCACCCTGGGTTACCTCAAGGACAGCAAGCTGGAATTTTCGGACCTGGCAATAACGCCCGAGAATCTGCGTGACCTGGTCGCTTCCGTCGAGCAAGGCGTGCTCAGCTCCACGACCGCCAAACAGGTCTTGCTGGAGGTGTTCAGGGCGCCTGGCCAGGTTGAAGAAATCATCGAGAAGCAAGGGTTGGCACAGGTCAGCGATGAGTCCGGCATTCGCCAGATAGTGTCACAGGTTTTGGCAAGCAACCCCGAGCAGGTGGAGAGCTACAGACAGGGCAAGGCCAAAGTCCGGCAGTACTTCTTCGGCGAAACCATGAAGGCCATGAAGGGCAAGGCCAACCCGCAGGTCGTAAACAAGGTCCTGGACGAGCTGCTGGGGTAGAGGCTGCAAGACGCTCGGCGGCCAAGCTTTAATCTTTCCCACTGCTGTATTCGTGGTAAGTATGGAAAAGGACTCCTTGCCCGGTCGGACGGCGTGGTCAAAATTCCGGGAACGCGATTTTTCGTTGTCGTGCTCGCCATTGTTTCGCTGGCGCCGTGCGCGTTCGCCTATTACTTTCAGGGATATTACGTCCCGCAGGTGCTGGTCTCGCCGATGCGCGACGACATCACGTACACGCCCGTGGGCATGGGAATTGTCAGCTCCAAGGCCGGTTTCCGCGTTCATCCGGTGACTGGCAAAGGCGACTTTCACAGCGGTGTCGACCTGGCGGCCAAACTCAACGACAAGGTATACAACCTGCTTGATGGCATAGTCACCAGGGTGGGCTGGCGCGGCAATCTCGGGGTGGCGGTGGAGGTATACCACCCTTACCCGAATGTGCGCACTATCTGCGGGCACCTGAACGCATACAGCGTCATGCCCGGTCAGTGGGTTCAGCGCGGGCGGGTGATCGGCTACGCCGGCTCGACAGGACGCTCGACCGGCGTGCATGTGCACTACACGGTGCTCATGGAGAATCCCAAACGTTATGTCGATCCTATGGCGTTCCTGCTCGAAATACCGAAATATGTGGTGGCGTTGAGAAGCGCCAGGATGCAAGCAATCGCTGCGCGCAATGCCCAGGCGTTCAAGCAGAAGCCCATTAAGGCTGAGGCTCATCACTCAGACGACGAAGATCTTCCTGACAAGAACGACGACGAATCGACCCCACCGAACACTGATTCCACCGAGGCCGCGCCGCCGGATCCGGATGCGCTGTAGAAATCTGGTCCGCCTTAATTCAAGAGATACAGATTGCCGTCCTGGCTACCGACGCAGACACCGGACATGGTGACCGCCGGCGAGCTATAGATGGGACGCTGGGTTTTGTACTTCCATTTGATCGCCCCGTTGCGAACATCGAGGGCGTAAAGGTTGCCGTCGCAACTGCCCACGAAAAGCATCTTTCCGGCCACCGAGGGAGAGGAAGACAACAAGGGAACAGGGCTGTTCAACTGGGTCTTCCACAGCAGTTTCCCGGTGGCTGCATCGAGGCAGTACATTCTCAGATCGTCGTTGCCGACAAAGACACGTCCGTCCGCCCCCGCTGCCGAGATGCTGAATGTTTCCGGCCCGGTGAACTTCCACTTCGTTTGCCCCGTACCTATATCGACGGCGTAGAAATTCCTGTCCCAGCTCCCGAAGTAAACGGTGCCGTCCATAATCATGGGTGAGGCAAATATCTTGTTGCCCGTCTTGTATTGCCATATCAAATGCCCGTCCGTGATCGACATGGCATAGAGGGAACCGCCGTGAGCCGAGACAAAAAGCGCATCCCCCGAGATTGCAGGCGAGGAAGTGATTCTGCCTTCCACCGGGGATTTCCACTTGAGCGCGCCGGAGTTGATATCGATCGCATATACCATCCCGTCCCAGCCGCCTACGAACACGGTGCCACCATGCACCACCGGTGATGAAGAAAGACGGTCGGCAGCCGAAAACTTCCAGTGAATTTTGCCGAGGCGCGCATCGACTGCATACAAGTTGCCGTCTTCACACCCCACGAAAACCGCCGTCCCTTCTACGGAAGGTGAAGACTTGACCGCCCCACCGAGCTTGGTTCGCCAGAGCATCCTGCCCGTCCGTTCGTCGATGGCATACAGGTTTCCGTCATCGGAGCCCACGTAGACGACACCCTTGTGAATTGCTGGCGACGAGTCGATCTGCCCTTCAGCGGGGAATACCCAGCGCAGTTTTCCCTGAGGGGAAAATGGCAAGTCCAGCAAGACTGCACTGGTGCGGCAGGGATTCTGCCGGAACATCTGCCAGCTGAGATCGGTGCGCGCGCCAGTGGACACGCCGGCTTTGGCCCCCTGACCGTGAGCTACGGACATTGCGGAAACCGCAAAGAACACAGCCAGGCCGGCACAACCAGCAATTAGTCGTGTTGTCATATTTTCCGCCGTGCTATTTCGATTGCATATACGAATGCCAATTATAAGGCCTCCCGATGCGGTTCGCTCGACCGTCGCGAATCGCCAAAACCCGCGCCCGGTGCAGGTTTTGCCCCACCCAACACAAAGAGCGCATGGCAGGCTGGTTAGCGGCTATTCAAGAAGCAGATAAATTACAGGAGGGGCATCGTGGGGTACTTGCAGGCTTCCCCTCCGAATGGACTGCGCGGCGAACAAGGCCATCCTGTCGTTTCGTGCCAGCCCGATCAGCCTCAGCAACTGAGACAACGAAATCATCAACAGTTCGGCAATACGGCTTGTGGGTCAACTTCCGGGATTGGGTCAGGGTCAGAGTTTGAAATTGACCCCTCCGGGCAAATTTCATCTTTTCCAGGCAGAATCTATTGTCTATTCGAGATCATAGTGTTATCATCCCTGCTTGTGAGTTGGGGTGAGCATTTCCACAAGGAGGAAATCGAATGAACCGAGCTGAGCTCGTTGAATCCGTTGCGAAAGCAACAGGGCAACCCAAGTCCGAGGTTACAAGAACACTCTCGGCACTCATCCACACCGTCACCGGTGCTCTCTCCAAAGGCGACAAGGTTACGCTCGTCGGCTTTGGAACATTCGAGCGCCGCATGCGCAAGGCTCGCACCGGCCGTAACCCCAGGACGTTGGCTCCGCTCAAAATCGCAGCAGCCAAGGTTCCGGCGTTCCGCGCTGGCAAAGAGCTGAAGGACATCGTCAACGGCCGCGCCAAGCAACCAGCTCTGGTGCTCGCCAAGCCGAAAGCAGCCGCCAAACCGGCGAAGAAAGCTGCTGCCAAGCCGGCGAAAAAGGCCGCCAAGCCGATGAAGAAAGCCGCCAAGAAAGGCAAGAGAAGGTAAGCGTTCCGTTTACTGAACCCGATTTTGGTTGGATTAGGTTAGGTAAGGCATCCCAACTCATACTTCGCGAGAGCCCTGGAAACGGGCTCTCGCTTTTTGGCCGGTTTTTTGGTGATACCACAGCTGGTGGTCAAGCCTGTCAAGAAGTTCTCTTAACACGGCCTAATGCTTGACATTCACAGAGCCTCGCGAGGTGTAATTCGCTAGCCGCGCGACTGGAACTCTGTCTCACGCCCTCCAATCGCCAATGTCGCAGCCGGGCTCAAGGTCACGGGAATCCCCTGCAGGACTGCAGGATATGGTGCCCCAAATAACGTTACGGCAAATCCCGATCTCCAACCACGGTCTGGAAAAGCAGAAACTTATAACGTTTCCTTCAACAGATCTGTATTGGGTTGAGATGCGGATCTCTATTAGCTTTACGCTGTAAACAGTTTCTTCGCTTTTGAAGATCGGGAGAAAGCCCTCCAAAAACAGCTGATTTCTACACCCTGGCCTGAATTCAAAGTCATCGCGGAGTCGCGCGTTGACTGAGGGGGTGTTTTTACCGCAGGCGTGCGTGTGGCATGCGCCGCCCTTACCAGTACCGGCGGCACCGACAAGTACGGTGCCGCCGGAGAAACGAGGTTCAACATGCCCAGTATCTATCACGGCTCAGAGATGACTCTCGGCGTGCTGGCCACCATCTGGAGCTGGTTCAGCAGCCTGTTTTCTACGCCCGTCGGGCAGGAGGTCCTGGAGTTCCTGCCCCACCTTCTGGTGGCGCTGGCCCTGGGCGCCCTGCTCGGCTGGGAGCGTCGTCACAAGCACAAGATCGCCGGTGTGCGCACGCACATGGTGATTTCGGCCAGCGCCTGCCTCATCACCCTGAGCGGCGTTTGGATGGCCGAGCAATCCGGAGCGGGCACCGACCCGACTCGCCTGGCGGCCCAGATCCTGGCCGGCATCGGCTTCGTCGGCGCAGGGGTGATCCTCAGGCGCGGGCTGAACACCTCGGGCATCACCACGTCCGCCACCATCCTGTTCGCCGCCGGCATCGGCATTGCCTCCGGCTTCGGCTTCTTCGGAGCCGCCACCGCAGCTACCGTGCTCATGCTGGCCTCGATGTTCATCACCTACAGGCTCTTCCCGTCGCACGACACGGGAGGCCACACACTGAAGGTGGTGTGCCCGCTGGTCAAGTTCGACGAAGTCAAGAAGAAGTTCGGCGCCGGCAACCGGGTGGACTCCCTGCAGAAGCTGGGAGACCGGCTGGAGTTCCGCGTTCACACCAACCTCAACGCGCAGCAGCTCGACAAGCTGCTGGCTGAGATGGTGCTGGATCCCGACATCTTCTCGGTGGACGTGATCGACGATAATTCTTGATCTAAGCGCTCCGTCGCCGCCTCCGGCGGCGGCGGAGCAGCTTTAGAAAGGGCAACTCATGGACTTGAAACGTAAGTTTCTGGTTGCTCTGCTCGTTCTGTCGGTGGTCTTCGGGGGCGGCGTGTGGGTCGGTTTCCACATGGACCGCGGCGATGTCGATCCGCAGGATCACATCGAGACGGTCTTCACGCCGTACGAAGACGGCACCGCGAGGTACCTGGAGTTCCTCGACCGTGCCCGAGAGTCGGTCTACATAGCCGGCTACTCGTTCACCGACGAGCGCATCGCGGACAAGCTCATCGAGCTCAAGACCAGGCGGGGCGTGAAGGAGATTCACGTCCTTCTGGACCTGGAGCAGACTCAGGGCTGGTCCGGGAGCAAGATACTTTCACTGGCAGAGAAGATGCGCGGCGCCGGCATCGAGGTAGTGATCGGCACGTCCGAGCGATCCAGCGAGATCATGCACCACAAGTACACGGTGGTGGATCGTATCTGGGTCGAGGACGGCAGCTTCAACTACACCAAGGCAGCCAACCGGCAGGCCAACACGCTCAACTTCGTCAAGTCGAAGAAGCGCGCCGCTCTATTCCTCGACAACTGGCAGCGGATGCACCGGTTCATGAAGGCGCAGGAGGCTCAGCGCAAGCTGGAGGAATCGCAGCCAGCACCGAAGCCGCCTGCATCCAAGCCGCCACGCAAGAACCAACGCTGAAGGCACAATCATGAAGCACCGCCTAAGCATCAAGCGCGGATTCCACGCTGGCGACCGGGTCCGCATCAAGAACTACCGCCGGGCGATCGCCTGGGGCAAAGGCAAGCCGCAGCAATTCGGCTTTGTCACCAGCGTCAACGGCGCCTACATCCTGGTGCGCCCGCGCTGGTCGCCCGCAGACAGGCTGCTCGAGTTCTACCCGAACGAAATCGCGCACGCTCCCCGCAGCCGGCGCCGTCGTTAGGGTCCTTTTGCAACCGGCGCGCTTAATTGCCGCCGGTTCTCTTCTTCCGTTTCCCTCCTCCTGCCCCGAGCAATCGGCATGCCGGTTGCCCAAGGCAGGACCACACAAGGTCTTCTACCGAAGAAACGGATGTGCATATGGACAACACGTTGAATCTTGCGCCGGGGACTAACTGTCTGGTTCGCTGGGAAGCCAATCCCAAGGGTGCCACACCGGTCAAGTCCAATCACGTCAACGGCAAGCGGACGAAGAAAATCGTCCTGCCCACGGCCTCGCGCCTCGGGCCCAAGCCCAAGCCGGGCGAGACCTGGGTCTGCCGCATCGAGCGCGTTACTAACGAGAAGTCGGAGGCGCGCGGCGCCATCATCGTCAAGCCTCTGACGCTCGAGATCGACCTTTCCTTCCCCGGGGTCTGGGTGGACCCGGTCAAGGCGCGCCTCATGTCGGTGGTCCTGCAGAACCGCGAGAAGAACCTCATGCTCGTCGGCGACCAGGGCATCGGCAAGACCACGCTGTCGCGGGCGGTGGCCACCAAGCTCGGCTGGAAGTTCCGCAAGGTGTCCGGCGGCCTCATCAAGAAGTTCGCCTACATGCTCGGGCGCAACATGCCCGTGACCGGTGGCGCGACACTCACCTTCAAGTGGGTGGACTCGCAGCTCGTCAAGGTCATCCGGGAAGCGCTCCGCAACCCCGAGGACACCTTCCTGTGCATGATCGACGAGTACAGCCGCATGGACGAAGACGCCCGCGACGCGCTGCTCGATGTCATCGAGGGCGACGTGCGCGTGCTGTCTTTGCCGACCGGTGAGGACCTGGTCGTGCCGGAGAACATCCACTTCATGGCCGCAGCCAACGAAGGCGGTGCCTTCACCGTCCGCAAGGAGGACGCTGCCGCCAAGGACCGCTGGGTGATCATCAAGGTCGAGCACATGCCGCAGCCGGACGAGCTGGCTCACTGCCTCGCCAGGTTCGGCAACTGCCCGAAGGCGGAGCTGGACCGGGCGCTGACCATCATCAACAAGCTGCGCTCCATGCGCCACGACCTCAAGGTCAGGCTCTCCAAGACGATTTCCACCCGCGCCGCCCAGAACGTCGCCATGTTCCTGGCCAACGGCATCGACCTGGAGACCGCGCTGATGACCGCCGTGGCCAACCAGTACGAGGGCAGCAACAGCGACATCAACTCGGAAGCCGGGCGCGTTGCCAAGATCATCTCCGACGAACTGAAGAAGTAAGGAGGCGACCCATGGCCGAGAAGCCCAGGAAGCTGGCTGACAGCGAGATTGCTTTTGTCAAAGAGCAGGCGCGGCTGCTGGCGGCGGACCTGGCCTTCTACGCCAGGGGTCCCGTCCGCCTGCATCTGATCGGTGGCGACCAGTACGCCTTCACCATCGACGCCGGCGGCGGTGGCTCGTTTATCGACATGTACCTCAACCCGAAGGTGCTGTTCGATATCCGCAACCGCGAGCGAGCCATTGAGGTCTGGCGGGGCATGGGCGTTCACGAGCTGGCTCACCACCTCTGGCCGGCCAAGGAACAGTACGAGCAGGCGCACAAGGAAGGCGGGGCAATCCTCGTCGACATGCTCAACCTGCTTGATGACGAACAGAACGAGCGCAACGCCCGCTCCATGAACCCCGACTGGGGCAGGTACCTGCAAACCACCGCGGCATGGGTGTTCCGCGGCAAGAACTCGACCGGCGACGAGTACCACCACAAGCACGCGCGCGCGGGCAAGGGAGGGCTTGCGCCGGCCGGCAGCGCCGACACCTACGTGGCGCGGCGCAACGAGTTCGCTTACCACTTCCGCCGCAACCTTCCCGGCGCCAAAGACCCGATCGTTGCCGAGGCGCTGGCGCTGGTGCCGCGCAACCTCAAGGACATCTCCAAAGCCGAGCTGCTCGAGCTGGCGCGCAAGGTCGTAAGCACTCTGGCGCGCGGTGTGGAGCTGCCGGCGCCGGTTGCCGTCAAGGCCGCCACGGGCGGACCGGACGAGAAGGCGGAGGCAGGCGGTTCCGGAAAGCCGGTTCCCGGCAGGGGGCCGACGCTGCCGTCGCCGCCTTCGCTCTGGAAGACCATCACGCGCTCGGTCTGGTCCTACGTCGTGCTGGCTGCCTTTGTCGTGGCCTGGTTCGCCTTTTTCGCCCGCCATGGCTTCGAAGGCTGGGACGGCGCCTTCTGGGTCGTCCTGGCGGTGGCACTTGGGGCGGCGGCAGCTGCCGGCATCATGGTCTGGATCGAGCACCGGCGCAGGACACGGGCCGCACCGGCTACCGCCCGCGGTGCCTTACCGGGCAGGTGGGAGACAGCAAAGGACGCTGTCAAAAAAGCCTGGCACAGAGTGCGCGACGCCGTCAGGCGCCGCGCCGGCGCCATCCTGGACGGCATCGGGCGAGTGCTCGACCGCGTGACACCGGAGCCGGTGTCCCGCGCCCTGGCCCGCGCCGGCGAGCTTCTCAAGAAGTTTTTCGCCGGCGCCGCCGCCGTTGTGGCCGCCATTATCGGCGGAATCTGGTGGTTGCTGAAAAAGTGCTGGTCCGGCATCGGCTGGACCGGCAGGACGCTCTGGAACTCCCGGATCTTCCGCAT
>DATNRD010000494.1:0-4745 GCA_036703665.1 Candidatus Obscuribacterales bacterium | reverse complement strand
GACGTGAAAACCACAGACTGGTACTTCAAGCCGGTCGAGATTCTTACCCAAAGGCACTATCTTGCCGCTTATCCGGACGGATTTCGCCCGCACAAGTTCATTACCAGAGCGGAGCTCGTGCTCATCCTTTCGCGGGCGCTGCCTGGTTCGCCGCCTGATGATACCGCGATCGCGCAGGAGCTCAGCCGCTTCAAGGACGGCAACAAGGTGCCCGACTGGGCCAGGGCCGCGGTAGCAAAGGCTGCCCGGGTAAATATTCTCGTGAATCACCCCGCTGCCAATGTCATAGATGCAACTGCTCTGGCTACCCGCGCAGATACAGCGGCAATGCTTTACCAGTTGCAGGAATTCTTCTACAAGCAGGACATCGCCGAGAAGGTTTCCGAGGCGAAGGAAGCGCAGACAGCAAGCGGCGGACCCGGTGCTCGTGCCGGCGGGTCTGCCGGGGGCACCGGCTGGCTTGGTGGGGGAGATCAAGGGCCGTACCAGCAAGGCGCCGGTGCGCAAGCGGACGGGCCGGATCAAGCCTTTGCTTCCAGCGGCAGCTACGGGACGCAGGCAGCACAACCGTTTCCGCCAGCGCCGCAACCTTACGCAGTCACGCAGCCTGCTTACCCGCCCCCACAGCCTTACGGAGCCATGCAGCCTTCGTACCCGCCAGCGCAAATGGCGTATGCCGGACAGCCTCCGGTCTACCAGGGCCAGGTCCAGAAGTCTGGCGCCCCGGGGAGCTACTTGCAAGGTGCGGTTACCGTGGTGGAGGCCGGCAGCCATTTCAGGGCTACGCTCAACAACACGTTGAATTCCGGCTACAACCGCGCCGGGGAGGAGTTCACCTGCACAGTGAGCGAGGCGCTGCACTCGGGAGGGTCCGAGGTAATTCCTGTCGGGAGCAAGCTTGTCGGGCAGATCACCAACGTCGTGTCGGCTAAGAACTTTCGCTTCAGCTCGAATGGCAAGATCGACGTCAAGTTCACTGCCGTTGAGCTGCCAGACGGGCGGCGCGTGCCGCTGACGGCCAGCATCGATGCCAAGCAATTGAGGGAGGCTGCCGGCGTACGAGGCGGCCCGGTCGGCACCACGCTCAAAAAGACCGGCAAGGGTGCTGTAACCGGAGCGAAGTGGGGCGGCCTGGCGGGCGGCATCTACGGGGCTGCGACCAGGGGCTCGACATCCGGTTTGTTGAGGGGCGCGGGCACCGGCGCCATCGTGGGTTCGCTGGTCGGCGCGGCAGGCGGGCTGGTCGGCGCGGGCGTGCAGAAGGGCAGCGAGGTCAACGTTCCAGCCGGCACTTCGCTTCCCATCCAGCTTGATGAAGCCTTGCAGATTCCTGGTGGCAGCAGTCCTTCACAGCAGCTCAGTGGTGCGCCGGGAGGCTACGGTGGGGCTCCCCCGCAGTACGGCGGATATCCGGGACCCGGTGCCGGTCCACCGCCCGGCTACCCGGGCCAACCGTCGGTCCAACCCTATGGCTACCCGGTGCCGGCTCAGCAGTATTAAAAGCTTGCGTTCGGAAAAGCAACCGAAAAGTTTCACGGGAATTTCACGGCGCATTTCTAGAGTGAATATTGCAAGGGTTGAGTTGACTGGGGCGGTGGGCAAGCCCCGAGGAGGAGCGGCGGTCACTAGAAGGTGAGGTGAAAAGGTTTTCTCCGACCGCACGCCTGGAACGACCAAGCCTGACAACTGACCATCGGGGTGCTCGTCCTTCCTCCTGGTGGTGGAAGTTTAGGGGCTTGGTTCGTTCCTTTTTGACTATTTAGCCTTTGCGGATTTCCCAGAAGTCGTCGCCGAGCGAGTTCCAGGGGAGCCTCAGCTCGTCGGGCTGATCTGGATCGAAGCACTGATTGACGAAATAGACCATGTTGGCTGGTTGCTGCCAGGGATTGGCAAGCCCGTGAGCCACGCCCCTGGGCAGATATAGTATCTGCGCCCTGCCCGCGCCCATCACGAAGCGCATGGTTTTGTTGTATGTGGGCGAGTCTTTGCGCGCGTCGAAAAGACCGACCAGCAGCCGGTCGTAGGGCATTACGAACCAGACGTCTTCCTGGTTGTAGTGCAGGTGAAATGCCTTTACTACACCGGGGAGAACCTGCGAGAACGTGCTTTGCTTGACCTTGAACTCCGGTATCAACTGGAGATTGCCCTGGTCGTCCAGGCGGATGATCTCCGCCAGCGACCCGCCGTCGTCGACAAAGAGGTTCAAGTTGATGAGCTTGACTCCCTCGATGGGTGTCTTCTTGGAATAGTCCTGCACCGAGAGTTCTTCGCAATATTCACGCCCAATGGCGTCTTTGCTGAGCGGCTTCAACATGAGGGAATCCATAGTGATTCTTGACAACGGCAACACAAACGGAGGACAACGAATTTCCGATAAGAATAGCAGTGAATGGCGCTTTCAGTAAATCGGCAGAGGCGCCATGTTCACATTAGCTGGTTATCTAACACTAAACGAGCTGCTTTTCGGAGAGCATCTCCAGGTAGCTTTCCAGCGCTTCCTGCCATGGTACGGGTTCTCGTCCGATGGTGTGGATTAACGTTGTCTTGTCCAGGACCGAGTACTTCGGACGCGTGGCCGGTCTCGGCATGTCTTTGGTCTCGATGGGCTGAACTTCGACGTTCTTGTCTTTGACGATGGCGCGGGCAAATTCGTGCCAGTTGGTGACCCCACCATCAGTGGCATGGTAGACGCCCCAGCGCTCCGTTACGATGAGATCGGCTATTAGCTCCGCCAGGCTGAGGGTGCATGTCGGCGTGCCCCACTGGTCGGAGACCACGCGCAGCACATTGCGTTCCCGGCTCATGCCCAGTATGGTGTCGACGAAGTTCCGACCGTAAGGTCCATAGAGCCAACTCGTCCTTACGATGTAGAAACGAGTGAGATGCCTTTGCACGGCCTTTTCGCCGGCCAGCTTGCTTTTGCCGTATACGGACAGAGGTCTCGTGCGGTCCCAGGTGGTGTACGGCCGTGTCTGCTCGCCATCGAACACATAGTCGGTGCTCACGTAGAGCATGGGAGTCTCGAGCGCGTTGCAGGCGACGGCAATGTTCTCCGTTCCGTAACCGTTGATGAGGTATGCCAGATCAGGCTCGGATTCCGCCTGATCGACCCTGGTGTACGCTGCGGTGTGGATGACGAGATCCGGCTTTGCGAACGTGAGAAGCTCGGTGACCTGCTGGTAGTTGGTTACGTCCAGCTCTTCACGCGGCATGCCCTTTACGAGATGTCCTCTCGACTCCAGACAAGGAGCAAGAACACGTCCCAACATGCCACCGGCGCCGGTGAGAAGAATCTTCATGGCTGAGGATTGTAGCACAGTGGGGGGCTGCCGCAGTGCAATTGCGCTTCCATTGGGATATCCGTCGCCCCCTGGAATGATCCGGTTAAAAGGGGCGCTGCCTTGCTGCGCCCCATGTCGGTTCGGGATAATGCGGCGAAGCGGGTGGCCTGTGGGCTGCTGCAATCCTTGCGGGCGTGATTATCCCAAATTCACGGGCACTTGCGCGTGCGCCGGGACGAAGTCGGCGGCGCCGGGCTGCTTGAGAACTCGGCGCAGCCATGACTGGTTGTTCTTGTACCAGTCGACCGTCTCCTTAATGCCGGTCTCGAATGTATGCAGCGGCTTCCAGCCTAGCTCCCTCTGTATTTTGGAAGAATCGATCGCGTAACGCCGGTCATGGCCGGGGCGGTCTTGCACGTACTGAATCAGCTCATCGCCTTTGCCTAGCTGGGAGAGCACGAGTCTGGTGATCTCGATATTGGTCTTCTCGTTGTTGCCGCCGATGTTGTACACCTCGCCCGGATTGCCGTTGTGGAACACCGCGTCGATTGCCCGGCAATGATCTTCCACATGCAGCCAGTCCCGCACGTTCAGCCCGTCGCCGTACACCGGCACCTTCTTGTTTTGCAGGGCGTTGTTGATGAACAAGGGGATGAGCTTTTCAGGGTGCTGATACGGACCGTAATTGTTGGAGCAGCGGGTGATCATCACCGGCAGCCCGTATGTGTGGAAGTAAGATCGGCAGAGCATGTCGCCGCCTGCCTTGCTGGCTGAATAAGGGCTGTTTGGTGCCAGCGGCGTTTCCTCCGTGAAATAACCGGTCGGGCCGAGCGAGCCGTAGACTTCGTCGGTCGAGACTTGTACGAAGCGAAGCTGTGTGCCCGCAGCGTTTTCTGATGCTTTCAGACCGTACTCGAGTGCAGCGTCGAGCAGCACCTGAGTGCCGAGAACGTTTGTGCGCACGAATACGCCGGCATCGTGTATGGAGCGATCGACGTGCGTTTCGGCCGCGAGATTGATAATGCCGTGGATGGGTCCGAACTGGCGCCCGGATACGATGCCGTCAACAAGCGCTTTGTCTTCGATTCTTCCTTTTACGAAAATGTAGCGAGGATGATTGCTTATGTCTTCCAGGTTCTCCGGGTGCCCGGCGTAGGTGACCGCATCGAGATTGATAACGGTGCAGGACGGATATTCTTTGAGAAGGTGCCTGACCAGGTTGCTCCCGATGAAGCCCAGGCCGCCAGTGACGAGCAATTGCATTTTGTCCTCCTCGCTTGACAAGATGCGGACGGTTTCCAATAACTGGATGATTGTCCTTGGGATCTCGATGTCGATCAACCTTGGACTGCTAATGTATCGGCTCTTGAAAACAGGATGTCAGCATGTATTCGGCGATCCTGCCATCGCGTGTGCCTTTGCAAGGGGCTATGCAGAGCCGAGACGGGCGCGGCGGGGCGCGCC
>DATNRD010000493.1:0-5630 GCA_036703665.1 Candidatus Obscuribacterales bacterium | reverse complement strand
GTCAGGGTGGTTTCTACCTTCTTGGGCCCGGTGATGAGCTTGTGAATGAGACATTTGTCGGCGGCTACCTTAAGGGCCTCGACCTGATCCTCGCTGAGGTTTCCGGCAACGTGAATCTCTCGCGTGATTCTTGAAAGCTGGCGCCCGGGCGACTCCGGATCGTCGATCTTGTCTTCGTTCAGCTTTACCGTGACTTGCTGAAGCTCCCAGCCCCGGCGGCGGGCGAACATCTGGATCGTCATCGAGGTGCAAGCGCCAAGCGCACCGAGCAAGAGCTCGTGTGGATCCGGTCCGGTAGCCCCGCCGCCTGCCGATTCCGGCGCGTCGGACAGGAGTGTGTAGGAGCCTGCCTGGATCTCCTGCTTGTACTGCTCCGGTTTTGAAGTAACGACTACTTCGACCATGTTGGGTTTTCCTCCTTCTGCAAGAGCAAATGATCATAATGCAACCGCGCGCTATATTGATGATCGAGATTTCCAACAACGGGCTTGCGTTTCATGAAGGAAGACATCGAAAGGGTTGCCAAGTCGATCGGCCGGGCCAGGCGCGTAGTCGTACTGACCGGTGCCGGTGTCTCCCGAGAAAGCGGCATTCCCACATTTCGCGAGGCTCAAACCGGATTGTGGGCCAATTACGATCCGGAAAGGCTGGCGACGCCGCAAGGCTTTCTGGCGGATCCACCTCTGGTCTGGCGATGGTACGACTGGCGGCGCTCGATGCTTGCCGCTGTTCAGCCCAATCCCGGCCATTACGCGATTGCCGAGCTGCAGGATCTTGTGGCCGACGTCGTCGTTGTCACGCAAAATATCGACGGTTTGCACGCGAAAGCCGGTTCCCGAGATGTCGTGGAGCTGCATGGCAACATCAGTAAGTTCTATTGTTTCGACGAACATCATGTTGCGGATGATGTCCCACTGGGGCTCGAGGAGCCTCCCCGGTGCCGCTGCGGGTCGCTCCTGCGACCAGGCGTCGTCTGGTTTGGAGAGGCGCTGCCTGCCGAGGCGTTTCAACGAGCGGCAGACGAGGCGCAGCGGGCCGACGTCGTCTTTGTGGTCGGCACGTCTGGACTGGTCTATCCGGCCGCTTCGCTTCCGTACGTTGCTAAACAAGCAGGCGCAACTGTGGTGGAGATCAATCCGGAGCAGACCCCGATAACGGAGATCGCAGATCTGTTTTTAAAGGGCCCTTCCGGTCAAGTGTTCCCGCGCATAATCGAGGCGTGCAAGAAACTGGCTGCCGATCCTTCCGCATAGCAGTCCGGCCGTGATCGCATATTCGATCGACTTCCAGAAGTGCGCTCGTAGATGCAGACGGCAGGCGGCTCTTGCAGCTAAAATTTTCCGGGTGCTACTTGCACTGGCGGTGACCTGGTGATATCGTGCAAGAGTTGTCGGCGGTGTGAGGGAAACGCTCGACACGCACATATCTGGGCATTCAGCAAGTACCAGGGATCGCGCAAGCGATCTGGTGGGGGAAGTGTGGTGTAAGTCCACCGCTGTCCCGCAACTGTAAGCAGCATCAGCTGCAAGCCAGGCTACCCACCTGAATGCATCAGACGCCCATCTCCTCGAGGCAAGGAGAAGCGTCAGGCGAATGCGAAGAGCTTTCGTTGGGACTCTGCTATTTCTCCTGGCCTCGGGCGAGCCAGGAGATTTTGGTTTGAGCCGGGTAGAGCCGGTGATCCATGGAGACGGACAATATGAGCCAAGCTACAATCACGCCCCAGCAGACCCTGCCTGCTGAGCCCGACGCTTCAGCCTACAAGGTCATCCGCCGCGATGGCAGCGTCGTATCGTTCGATCAAAACAAGATCGCGCTGGCGATGACCAAAGCATTCATCGCATGCGAAGGTGGCGGGACCCAGAGCTCCCGTATTCGTGATGCCGTCCAGAAGCTTACTGCTCAAGTCGTGCAGGCGCTTGTGCGACGACTGCCTTTGGGAGCCAGCGTGCACATCGAGGACATACAGGACCAGGTCGAGCTGGCCCTGATGCGAGCTGGTGAGCATGAGGCAGCGCGCCGCTATGTTCTCTACAGGGAAGCGCGCGCTGCCGAGCGCGCGAAAGGCGGCGGGCAGAAAGCGGAATCGGCGGCGATCCAGGTCGTGAAGGCGGACGGAAGAGCGGAACCGCTGGACACCGGCCGCCTGAGCGCGGTGATTGAGGAGGCATGCGCCGGAATGGGCGATGGCGTATCGGCCGGGGCGATCTATGACACCACCATATCCGGTTTATACAACGGCATCACCGAGGAGGAGGTGTTCCGCGCGGCAATTCTTGCCGCCCGGACCCTCATCGAGCGAGACCCCGACTACAGCTTCGTCGCAGCCAGGCTGCTGCTGGATCACATACGCCATGAAGTGCTGGGAGAATCCGTCACTCACGCTCAGATGGTGCACCGTTATGCGGAGTATTTTCCGGACTATATTAATCGCGGGGTGGGGGCGGGACGCATCGATCCGCGCCTGGCTCAGTTCGATCTCGAGAGGATCGGGCAAGCGCTCCAGGCAGACCGGGATCTGAAATTCCAATACCTGGGCCTGCAAACCCTCTACGACCGTTACCTGCTCCACATCGAGGGACGGCGCTTCGAGTTGCCGCAAGCCTTCTGGATGAGAGTGGCCATGGGGTTGGCGCTCAACGAGGTCGATCGGGAAGCCAGGGCTATCGAGTTTTACGATGTGCTTTCCAGCTTCGACTTCGTCTCCTCCACGCCGACGCTGTTCAATTCCGGCACCAACCGGCCGCAGCTTTCCTCTTGCTTCCTGACGACGGTCAGCGACGACCTGGCAGGCATCTATGATGCAATCAAGGAAAATGCCCTGCTTTCCAAATACAGCGGCGGGCTCGGAAACGACTGGACCCCGGTAAGGGCTCTCGGAGCTCATATCAGGGGCACCAACGGCAAGAGTCAGGGAGTTGTCCCGTTCCTCAAGGTAGTCAACGACACTGCGGTAGCCGTGAACCAGGGTGGAAAGCGTAAGGGCGCAGTCTGCTCTTACCTCGAGACATGGCACCTGGACATCGAGGAGTTCCTGGAGCTTCGCAAGAACACCGGCGATGATCGTCGCCGCACGCACGATATGAACACGGCTAACTGGATACCGGACCTCTTCATGGAGCGCGTCCTGGAAAGCGGGCAGTGGACGCTGTTCAGCCCTGACGAGGTGCCCGACCTCCATGATACGTACGGACGGGCATTCAAGGACGCTTACGAGCGCTACGAGCGCCTGGCTGACGAGGGTCGAATCAAGCTTTTCAAGCGTGTCTCAGCAGTAGCCCTTTGGCGCAAGATGCTGTCGATGCTGTTTGAAACCGGCCATCCCTGGATCACTTTTAAGGATCCGTGCAACTTGCGCAGCCCGCAGCAGCATGCGGGAGTAGTGCACAGCTCCAACCTGTGCACAGAGATTACGCTCAATACCTCCGGTCAGGAAACCGCCGTGTGCAACCTTGGTTCGATCAATCTGGCCGCGCACGTGAGCGAGGACGGACTGGATCTCGCCAGGCTGGCTCGCACATGCAAGCTGGCCATGCGGATGCTCGATAACGTAATAGACATCAACTACTACAGCGTCCGCAAGGCTCGTGACGCCAACTTGCGGCACCGCCCGGTCGGCCTCGGTTTCATGGGGTTTCAGGATGCGTTGTTGAAGCTGCGAATCCCCTATGCCTCGCAGGAGGCAATTGATTTTGCCGATTACAGCATGGAGGCGATTAGCTATTATGCGATTCTGGCCAGCAGCGAGCTTGCCAGGGAGCGCGGCAGCTATCCCACCTACAAGGGCTCACTGTGGGAGCGGGGCGTGCTGCCGATCGACAGCCTGGAAATCGTTGCCGAGCACCGCGGTGGGCACCTTCAGGTGGATCGATCCAGCCGATTGGACTGGACGCCGGTTCGTGAGCACATCGCACGCTGGGGCATGCGAAACAGCAATTGCCTGGCGATAGCTCCCACTGCCACCATATCCAATATCGTCGGCGTGAGCCCTTCGATTGAGCCGACCTTTCAGAATCTCTATGTGAAATCGAATCTCTCCGGCGACTTCACGGTGGTCAACACCTACCTGGTGGCTGACCTCAAGAAAAGGGGGTTGTGGGACGAGGTGATGGTGCATGACTTGAAGTACTTCGACGGCTCCGTTGCCTCGATCGATCGCGTTCCGTCCGATCTCAAACAGCTCTATGCCACGGCGTTCGAGGTGGAGCCGGAATGGCTGGTTGAGGCGGCGGCTCGCAGGCAGAAATGGATAGATCAAGCGCAGAGCCTGAACCTGTACGTGTCGGAGCCGAGCGGGCGCAAGCTCGATGAGACTTACAAGCTGGCGTGGCTACGTGGGCTGAAGACAACATACTACTTGCGCACCACCAGTGCCACCAGTGCCGAGAAGTCGACCGTCCAGACCGGCCGCCTGAATGCGGTACCGGCGGGGGCACCGGCCTGCTCGCTGACGGACCAGGAGTGTGAAACATGCCAGTGACGGTGGCGAGAGTACTGCGTTTCTGTTAGGAGGCTAGCTATGCTCAACTTCGAGGACTTTTCGGCAACAACCAGTCAGCCCGCGCCGGTTGTCCAGCCACCTGATGGCACTGGTGTTACTGGTCTGGAAGAAATCGCCTTCAATGCTGATCGAGTGCGCGTCGACGACAAGCGCATAATCAATTGTCGCGCCGATCTCAATCAGCTCGTGCCGTTCAAATACGAGTGGGCATGGCAGAAATATCTGGATGCCTGCGCTAATCACTGGATGCCGCAGGAGATCAGCATGAGCCGTGACATAGCGCTCTGGAAGGATGCCGCTGGCCTCAGCGAGGACGAGCGTCGCATCATCAAGCGCAATCTGGGGTTCTTCGTCACCGCTGATTCCTTGGTGGCCAACAACCTCGTGTTCGCGATCTACAGGCACATAACCAACCCGGAGTGCCGGCAATATCTTCTGCGGCAGGCATTCGAGGAGGCGTTGCACACGCACGCGTATCAGTACGTCGTGGAGAGCCTCGGTCTGGACGAGGGCGAGATCTTCAACATGTATCGCGAGATCCCCAGTATTCACGAGAAGGATGCCTTCCAGTTGCAGTTGACCAGCGAGCTGGCCGATCCAGCCTTCAAGACCGGCACCTTCGAGTCAGATCAGCGCCTATTGCGCAACTTGATCGGCTATTACCTGATCATGGAAGGTTTGTTTTTCTACGTCGGCTTCGTCCAGATGCTGAGCTTCGGCAGGCAGAACAAGATGACCGGTGCATCCGAGGAGTTTCAATACATCCTGCGAGACGAGTCGATGCATTTGAATTTCGGCGTCGATGTCGTGAACCAGATAAAGATCGAGAACCCGCACCTCTGGACACCTGAGTTTCAAAAGGAGATCCTCGAACTCATTCGCCAGGGAGTCGAGCTTGAGTACCGCTACGCCGTCGACACGATGCCGAGAGGGGTCCTCGGGCTCAATGTGCAGATGTTTTCTGAATATCTGCGCTTTGTCGCCAATCGCCGCTGCCGGCAGATCGGGTTGCCCGAGCAGTATCCCGGTGCTCAGAATCCGTTTCCCTGGATGAGCGAGATGCTCGATTTGAAGAAGGAGAAGAACTTTTTCGAGACGCGCGTCATCGACTACCAGACAGGCGGGGCAC
>DATNRD010000492.1:0-3791 GCA_036703665.1 Candidatus Obscuribacterales bacterium | reverse complement strand
TTGAAAGTCCGTGTCTAGTCGGCGTCCAGGCGACCTTCCGTGTAGCGGTAGGGCACGTCGATTGAGCGGGTGCCACCGCCCAGTGACTCGCCCGGGATGTACTGGCGAGTGGGGGCATCCTCAATGGTGCGGTAACGTGTGGTTCTAGCCTGGGAAAGCGCGGATTCATTTGACCTTTTCGTGACGGGCCTGCGCACTGCAGCCGGCTTGACGGCAGCAGGCTCGGCGGCTCCCGCCGCCGGTCCTTCGCTGGCCACGGCCGACTTGGCCATGAAGGTACGCTCGGCGACTTTGCCGGTTTCGCCGAAGGTCTCAATTTTACCCTGGAAGTCAACAGTTAGACTACCGCCGTTGCCCGCCCTTATTCGCAATCCTTGAGCATCTTGAAAATCGCGGCGGTCGCCTTGCTCCAGGTAACCGGTGAAGAGGCTCTCACCGCTGGACACGGCCTTGACCTCGACCCAGACGTGCTGGCTGGCCGACAGCGATACGCGCGCGTCGTTTGTCGATGCGGCGGCTCCGCCCGGCGGTGCATTCGCACTGGTGCCGCTAGCCGGTGTCCCCGCGTATCGCGCCGTCGTTTCGCGAAGACTGAGCACCGACGGATCTTGCTGATTTGCTTGATTATTGAGCTGGGTCATCGTCAGGTACGAAATGAGTCCGACAACCACGACAATCCAGATGGTATTGAAGTAAATCGTCTTGAACGTGGGCGGCTCTCTGTCGACCTTGCCGCGCGTGTATTCGGCGGCCACATAGGTGGGCTGGGCAGCCGGCCAGTGATTCTGCCCGTTGGGTTGCTTTTCTTCGGCCTGCTTGCGGTACTCCTCCGAGAGCGCCTGCCCATTGAGGCCTACGCACTCGGCATAACGCTTGATAAAGCCGGCCACGTAAACCGGCTCGGGGAGTTCGTCCCACTGCCCATTGTCGATGGAATGCAGATGCCCGATCGGGATCTTGGTGCGCTCGTATATCTGTCTTAGCGACAGCCCCTGCCCTTCGCGAGCCGCCTTCAGTTTTTGACCGATGTGCTCGACAGCCATGACCTAATCCGGCTCCAGTTGCCTAATTTCGTGCGCAGTGAGATATCGCCAGGCTCCTGGTCTCATCTCCCCCAATTGTAACCTACCGATGGCGAGTCTGACCAAGCGGGAAACCTGGTACCCGAGCTGGGCGCACATGCGTCTGATCTGCCTGTTGCGCCCTTCGCGAATAACAATCTCGAAGGTGGAGGCGGCAGGAGTTCGTTCGATAAGGACCACCCTGGCCGGCTGCGTTGGCCCGTCGGAAAGCACCATGCCGCCGGCGAGGACATTAAGATGCGAATCCTTGATCTGTCCCTTGACGGTGACCAGGTAACGCTTCGGCAGGTGGTGAGCCGGGTGAGTGACCCTTTGCGTCAGGTCACCGTCATTGGTGAAAATCAGCAAGCCCTCGGAATTCATGTCCAGGCGCCCGACCGGGCGCAGGTGGCGCAGCCGCTCGGGCAGAAGGTCCATGACGCTCCGTCTTCCCTTCTCGTCCGCGCAGGTCGTCACCAGACCGCGCGGCTTGTACATGGCAATGTAGACGAAGGGGCGGATATCCAGCGGCTTGCCGTCGACACTTACCGTGTCGATTAGCGGATCTACGGTCGTGCTGAAGTCGGTGACGGTCTTGCCGTTGACGCTCACGCGCCCGGCCTCGATGAGCAGGTCAGCCTGGCGCCGCGAGTACATGCCGCTCTTGGCGATTGCTTGATTGAGCCGGAAGTTGGAAGCACCGGAGGTCGGCATCGTGCACCAGAGATGGTGACGGAATTTGGGTCACCGGGTTCCATGGTCGCGCTCAGGGCGTTTACACGCCCGGTGCTGACTCCTGGTCTTCGACCAGGACCTTGGCTCCTTGCCCGGTGATTTCGTCCAGCTTGCTGGCCAGCTGCTCCTTCTTCTCCTGCACGGTGGCACTGGCTTTCCTGATCGCCTCTTCGCCCTTGTGCTGAATTTCGTGCACGGCCTGGCCGGTCTTGTGTCTCAGCTCCACCAGAGAGTCGCTCGCCTGCCGGTAGAGATCTTCGGAACTGTCCGCCAGCTGCCTGCGGAGGTCCGCCCCCGACTTGGGAGCCGACAGGATTCCGAACAGGTAACCAAGCAGGCCTCCGACGAGCAGTCCTTCAAAAAATCTGCTAGACATTCTTCTCTCCTCTGTCTGTTATTTGCTTCACTTCAGCCTGTGACCCTGTTGAGTCCTTTCCAGCCAGGTAAGCTTTGAGGCCGGCCAGCAGCCCCGCTCCCCAGACGGCCGTGTGTTTCCTGGCGCTGCCGGCGACCTGTCCGACCGTTCCGGCCACATCCTCGACCCGGTGCCCGACCTCGGTGACGCGCTCGGCGGTGACGCTTCTCAATTGATTGACTCCGGAGATCACGTCACGGAGCTCCTGCAATGTCGGCTTCGTCTCGGCTTGCAACGTGTCTGCCAGCTTCTCGAAGGCGATGGCGGTGCGGTTGGCCTGATGCATGAGCGGCATGGCCGAGCTGACCAGCAGAAACGTGCTGACAGCCAGCAAGATGAGGGCCACCGCTATGAAGGCATTAATGAACAGCTGCGGATCCAAGGTGCGACCCTCGCCTCATCTATGCTGGAACGGCAAGACCGACGAACCACCCAGCTCGAGCTCTTCGCGTTTTTTGGCGGCGGCCAGCTTGCCTGCCGCAACGGCTCTCTTGAGCCGCATGGTCTGCTCTTCAACGACCAGCTGCAGATAGTTCAAGGTCGAGGCGTACAGATCGAGCGAATCGTCGACCAGCTCGTTGAACCTGTCCGGTACCGTCTTTGCGGTTTCTTTCAAGGAGTCGCGGATTTCCTTGCCGGGCTTGGGAGCCGTCAACAGAGCTACGGCAGCGCCGCCCAGAACGCCGACGACCAGACCGGCCAGCCACGAGCTGACACCGGACGGGTGGTTGTCGTTCGAGAACCGATAGGGGTTGGCCATTTAACACTCTCCGACGTGTGCCTGCCACTGGTTGGAAGGTTGCCGGTACACCCGGAGCCATAAGGCTGACCGACCGGAAACCTCATTCCACAAGGGAGTATAACATCCCGGACTGCCGGGCGTTGCGCGCAACGCCAGCCCCGTCAGCCGCATTGTCAAGTTTTGCTGCGGTGGCGGCGGGCCCTAACGGGGCACAGGGCTTTTCTCGAGATTTGCGAACTTCTGCGACAGCAGATCGCAGAGATGCTCCGCGATTGCTCTTTTGGGCATGCGGGGCAGGTTTTCGCGGTTGCCGTCGCAGTCGAGGATAATCACTGCATTTTCGTCGCTGCCGAAGCCTATGTCGGGAACGGTGATGTCATTGGCTACGATCATGTCCAGATTCTTGCGCTTGAGTTTGTCGGCCGCGTGCGTCAGCAGTGCCTCCGATTCAGCGGCGAAGCCAATTATGGTCTGGTCTTTGCGCTTGACACGCCCGAGCAGGTCGAGTATGTCCGGATTTTTTGTCAGCTCCAGCATCAGGTCGTCAGACTCGGTCTTCTTGATTTTCTGCTCAGACACGGCTATCGGGCGGTAGTCGGCAACAGCTGCGGTCATGACGAGCGCGTCGCAATTGTCGAACTCGGCCTCGACGGCTTCCTTCATCTCCAGGGCAGTCTCCACCAGGATTACAGGGTAAGCGCGATCGACTTCCACCGTGGAAATGAGCGTGACGTCGGCTCCCCGCCCGTAGGCAGCATCAGCCATGGCAATGCCCATCTTGCCGGAGGAGCGGTTGCCGACAAAGCGTACCGGATCGATTGGTTCTCTCGTGCCTCCC
>DATNRD010000491.1:0-2657 GCA_036703665.1 Candidatus Obscuribacterales bacterium | reverse complement strand
CTCGGCGAGCAGGTTGGCGTAGCCGAGGTTGGCGGCGGCGAGATCGGAGGCGTCGAGACCGAGGGCTGCGGCCATCTCCTGCTGCGTCTTGCCGCGCGCGCCGTTGTAGGTCATGCCGAGCGCCAGCGAGACGCTCAGCGGCGAGATGAAGACGTTCTCCTCGGGCTTGCGCGCCACCTCGGCGCGTAGCAGGTTGAAGCCGAAATCGGCCGTCGGAGCGATGAGCTTGTTCTCCATGTCTGTTGTGCCTTTCTTCCTTGCGAACTTGGGTTGCCCTGTACTCGTGACTGGCTACCGGACCCACTCCGGGAGCCAGATGTTTGACAGGGCGGGAAGCACTTCCCCAGCCGGGCGCGTTCCTCACCCGACCAGCACCGGACCGCTTGTGTCATTCTGAGCGCGCAGCGCGAAGAATCTCTCTCCGAGATCCTTCGCTGCGCGCATAATGACAGTACCGCGACCCGGCCCCACCGCAGGCGTGCGGATAGGGGATTGTTGTGGTGACGCGGGCGCATTTCCATGTGCCCGTACCAACGGGTGGCTATGGCCCCGCCGTGGTCGCCGCGCTGTTCTTCCTCCGCGAACGTCGCCATCGGCACGGCTCCCGGTTCTGGACCTCCTGAGACAGCTCCTTCATGCGAGCGTTGATGCAGCGGATGCGCGCAAGATCGATTTCGGGATCCGCGCTGTAGACCCAGCCCCGCTCCCTGCCGAGCTCCAGGATCTGGCAGTAGCGGGCGAGCTGCTCGGAGGCAGACTGCTTGCCGAGGTCCTTGAACAGCCTGTCAATCTCGAGCCCGATTTGGTGGAGCCGCTCGTCAGAGAGGCTGAGCCCTTGCTGCTGGTTCCCCTTATCGGGCCCAGCGGATTCGTGTTGGCGTGAGGGATGGTCGTTCATAAATCACCGAGTTCCTTTCATGATGTTTCTGCATTGCCGCCGCACAGTGGCGGGAATGGTGCGCCTGGGGGCGTTGCAGGGGCAGTTCTCAACCCGCACGCTGTCCCATGAGCCATTACTGGTTCTGTTTGCGAGGCTCGGATGGGTGTGCTTACAGCGTTTTGCGGGTAGTTCCCTGCAGCTCCAAAGTGGAAAGTGAAAAGGATGACTTGACCGTAAGGTTGAAGCGTGTGGCAGTTCAACGCGCAAAAATCGGCTTGCGGAGCTTCAAATGTGCGAATCGACCGCATTCCGGAACGCACAGGCAGTCCGAATTTCCAGCATTTTTGGTTTGCCTTCCATACCGCAGATCCACTCTTTTCCTGCCTTTTCGAGACTACGTAGTTTCCCTACTCGGTGCGGTGGTCTGGTCCTCGCGCGAAATCGCGCTAATAAACATTGACAACCCGCTGCCACCGGGCGTTTTAAGGTTCTGGTCGCAGATTCAGTGGGACAAACACGCTCACGGTTACTGGTCGGAAGGACTGCTTTCAGGAGCAACGGCAGCCAGGATAGCTGCCCGCACCTTCTCGGCGACTTGCAGAGCTGCTTCTGCGTCTTCTCGAGTGGGCCAGAACCTAGGTGCATATCGAGCGGCGCAGTAGGAGGTAATTTGCCCTAAAACGAGGGCCTTGAGGCCAGGTATGTCCACAACCTTGAGGCACTGCCATCGAAGTACGTCAAGGTTGTGTGTTCGCTTCCAGCTGAAGCCATGCAGGGACAGGAAGCCCTTCAGATACTTTTCAATTGCTTGTTGTGCGTGGAAGCAAGCCGTGTCAAACCTTGTGCCATAAGCAAGCATTGTCTTAACCGTCTCGAGGTCGGAGTCGGCTTTGGTGAACCACTCCTTTGCCAGGTCGGCCTGAGTCTTCGGCTGACTGCCTTCGCAAACGATCAGACCGCGGTGCTCTATATTCCTGAAATCGCTTGTCCCGTAATATTTCGGCAACCTGACTTCGTCTTCGAAAAGGGTTTTCCCATCCGCTAAGGCGCGCGTCAGCAGGGAATTGGGCACGGCTTGCCAACTTGCGACATCGCGGATGGTATGAACGAGGACCTCCACCGGAGGGAACAGGCTACTAAGTACGTCCCAGTAGACGATTTCTCTGTCACGACAATCGACATCCGGCCCTTCGATTACCAGGATGTCGATGTCGCTGTCGGCTCTTGCTCTACCGACCGCCCGAGATCCGAACAGGACGATCTTCAGTGGCTGACCTACGGTTCGAATTCGGCGAACGATTTCCGCCAGGAGTTCCTGGGTCACGGGTGGATAGGGAAGTTCGCCAGTCGAAGGCAAGGTCATATACGAAGCCAGGTCCGTCATGGTTTCCTTCTCCATCGTACTGAACGGGGTGCTATTTTATAAAGACGAGCAAATTGCTGAAAAAGTTCAAGACGGTATATCGCGTAACAGCGTGCGCCGATGTCCACGCAAGAATGCACCAAGCAGGTCGAGCGTTGGTCACTTCCTGCACTCCGGACTGAGATTCCTCGCTAGCGCCTGGAAAGACGGAAAGGCAGGCAGCCTCGCTCCTGTCTGCCGGCTCATCTAGCTCCGCTAATACCTCACAATCGTGCTTGCAGTGGGAAAAACCGCAAGGAAGTTGACGCAGCTTTCGGATGGATGACATCAACAAAACTTGCCAGCGGCGGATCCTTTTTCATACTGTGGATCTAACTTCTGCATCTCGTCAGTAAAGGAATCACGTAGTCGCAT
>DATNRD010000490.1:0-10420 GCA_036703665.1 Candidatus Obscuribacterales bacterium | reverse complement strand
GCTGCTTGCGGACCCTTGCGGAACGGTCCCAGGGAGCCGGTTGGCAATGTGCCAGTGCTACCGGCGCATTGCTATGCGCCTCGCTGGCTTCGGAGATTTTGGGGCGCTTACTAATGTCGGCAGCACCATGCTCATTGTAAGGATTCACTCAAGGACGTCTCCGCAATGTCATTCTGAGCCGAGCAAGGCGAGGCGAAGAATCTCTGACCTACAGGCGCTGCTGTGAGAGATTCTTCGTCGCCCCCCCGGGGGCTCCTCAGAATGACAGGTGGGGAATGCTCAGCACTGAACACTTACTCCTCATCGAGGCGCGCTGCCACGGGGAGATTTCTTGTGCGCGGACAGCACGACGTCAAGCCAGGCGCTCACCTGTGACTTGGGGTGATACCCCACCAGGCGAGCGTATTCCTGGCCTTCAGGCGAAGCAGCCAACAACGTTGGAAAGCCGTCAATCTGGTACTTTTGCTGCGCGTCTTGCACTGGAGCCGGGTTGGCACCCTCCTCGCGCACGCGATCCATAACTCGCACCGGGACGAAGCTTTCGTTCATGACCTGCGCGACCTTTTCATCTGAGAACACATTGTGCTCCATCGCCTGACAGGGGGGGCACCACTCGGCCGTGAAGTCAAAAAGTACCGGCTTTCCCTTCTCCCGGGCCTCGGAAATGCCTTCGCTTACCGCGCGCCACTCGACAAGTCCGGCAGCTGCCGGCATGGATGTCTTCTTGTAAATTTCGACGGCAGCCCAGGTGACCGCAATGAACAAAATGACCATCAACGCGACGCCGCCCCCAGCCACCATCTTCTTGAAACCGCCGGCTCCGCCCGAGCCCCGACCCGGCGGGCTGAAATCCATGTTGGACATCTGCATCTTCCTCTTGGCTGCCCGGCGACTGACGCTCATCTTACAGGATAGAGAGCACCCTCGCATATCAATCGAGCATACGAGAGATGCTTGCATGTGCGGCACCGCGCACAAGGGTTAATCGCACCGCAGATGGTGAATAACCTTCGACAAGATGTCAGGAAATCTTTCTTCGCTTTATCACAAGTTTGGCCGCGAACGTCCGACCAGGATTGCGCTCACGTCTACTCCCCGGAAGCTTGCTCCGGCCGCTGGGGAACGGTGCTGCTCTCAACGGCACCGCTGGTCACACCGCCGGCGCCACGACACTTGCTCATTTCCCGTTCCAGCGATTCGGCGTATTCAAGCAATGCTTCCACCACAGCGATTTGATAAAACCCTTTGCGGCGCAAAGACTCATCGAGCAGCATCTTTGCTTCCGCGCATGACGTGATTTTCACGGTCGTCACCCCCTCATGAACTCATGATACGCCGTTCCATCCCTGCGGACAAACACGCACTTGGGACATGGAACCATCCCCATCCCTGTGAACAGCCAGCCTTTATGCAGCCTGTTCGCAGGTTAGGTTACTCGCGCTTTTCCATCTGGGCTATCTGCTCGGCTTCTCTCGCCGCCTCTTCCTTCAGCGCAAGTTTCTTGTACATCTCCAGGAGCGATTTGTGAGCTTCGATAAGACCAGGGTACAGCTCCACTGCTTTCTTGTAATTGTTGGCGGCATCCTTCAACTTGCCGGAGGCTGCATCGGCATCACCGACGATGAGGTAGGCCTGGGTATGGTATGGATTGATCTCCAGGGCCTTTTTTGCTGCCTCTACTGCTCGCGCGAGATCGCCCTTCTTCTGATAGATCTTGCCCAAAGCCTCGAATGCCACGAAGGACTTGGGATTCACTTCGATTGCCCGCTTGGCGTGGTTCTCGGCCGTCGTGAGATCGCCCTTAGCCAACGCAATCTGTGCCATTTCCGTGTACGCATCAGATTCCTTGTCGGCTCCCTGTTCTTTTAGTGATACCGCCAGCGATGCGGACTCCTCGGCCTTTGCCGTATCGCCTTTCAGGCGCCAGGCCCGGGCTCTAGCGACCAGCCACTGGCTGTCGGCCTTCATTTGCTCCTCCGGGACCTTGTCGAGAACAGTAAGAGCCTGGTCTGCCCGCCCGACTTTAAGAAGCGCATCCACCAGCGCCAGCTTCTGCTCGTTCTTGTTCGCCTCGTCGAGCTGGTCGTACGCGGCCAGCAGTTCAACTGCGGCCGAGCCGGTCCGGTCTCGCAGCAGTTTGGACTGCGCCAGCAAGAATAGATCCAGCTTCGAGGCCTTCTGAGACGCGCACACGGCCTCCAGTTGGGTGCACGCCTCCGAGTAGCGCCCTTCCGTGAGGAACAGCACGGCCAGCGAGCGCATCACGTCCATGATGTTCGTTCCTTGCGCCTGCTGACCGCCGGTCATCTGCGTCAACTGCTTAAGCGCTATCGCCGTGACGAACGCCGTTTCCGCCTGCAGGTAGTCTTCGTTGGATGCATAGCAGTATCCCAGCGCCACCAGGTCCTCCACCGAGCTCGGGTTGATGTTCAGCGCCCGCGTGTACTCCTTGGCTGCCTTGACGTAGTCCTTGCGCTCCAGGTAAATGGCGCCGAGCTCGCGGTGCGGGCTGGGGTCGAGCTGATTGAGATTG
Source organism: Candidatus Obscuribacterales bacterium (assembly GCA_036703665.1). Classification (GTDB taxonomy): domain Bacteria; phylum Cyanobacteriota; class Vampirovibrionia; order Obscuribacterales; family Obscuribacteraceae; genus DATNRD01. Next base: position 7,887 of record DATNRD010000490.1, on the reverse strand, counting down.
GCCGCTTCAGTAAACTCCTTGACGGCGTCGTCTGTTTTCCCCGCTGCCTTCAATGCTCTGGCCAATCCCAGGTGCAGTGCTGGATCTTTAGGCTTGCGCTGGAGCGCGCTGCGATACTCGGCAATAAGGTCGTCATATCTCTTCTCCTGAGACAGGAGCCCAACGAGCTTTTGGAAGGCCGCCTCGTTGTCCGGCTTGAGCTTGATCGCCTCTCTTAGATTGTCCGCGGCTTTGTTGACATTTCCAGCAAGAGAGTTGAGGGCAGCCAGCTCGATGAGTTCGAAGGCTTTGTCCTTGCTGTATTCGACCGCTTTCTGTTGAGCTGCTATGGCTTCATCGATCTGGCCCTGATAGCGCAATATTGATGCCCGCGCGCGCCAGAAGCGGGCGTCCTCAGGAGACAGTGTCACGGCCTTCCTGAGCAAATCGAGCGCCTCCCTCAGGCGCCACTGCTGTATATAGATCTGAGCAAGGCGGTAGTAGTTGTTGGCATCGCGCGGGTTGACCCTTATCCCTTCCCGAGCCACATCGATGGCGCCGTCGAAGTTGTTGCGCACCAGGCGATTGTCCACGAGCATATCCCTGACTTCCTTGAAATCCGGCTCGATGGCGAGCGCCTTCTCGAAAGCCGCTTCGGCTTTCAACGGATCTCTGAGCCAGCGGTCCTGCAAGTATCCAAGCGTGCGCCAACCCCAGCCGAAGCCCGGCGCCAGCTCCACGGTCTTCTGGCTATAGGCCACGGCTTTGGCAGCCTCGCCCTTCTTGCCGGCTACGGCAGCGAAAGCGAAGTTGACCAGCGGGTCTGCGCCCTGGGCTGCCTCCGGAAGCGCCTCCAGTGTCTTTTGTGCATCGTCCAGCTTGCCCTGGCAGGTCTGATCGAAGGACTGCACAAGGGCGAGCGACTTCTTATCGTCCGCCGCGCCAGAGCCGGCCTTGTCCGCCAGCTTCTTGAGATCGTCGCACCGACCCAGGAAAAGGTAAGCAAACGCCAGCCAGGCATGCGTTCTCGAGACTGCCGGTTGATTCGCCACCAGGGTCTCCAGGCGCTCAGCCGCCGCGCGCCAGTTGCCCTGATTGACCAGCTTGGCAACACGCGCATCCAGCCCGAGCGGCACGGCAGTCGCCTGTGCTGCACCGCCTTCGGCGGCCGCCAGCGCCGGCATGCAAACAGCACCAGTGATGACAACTGGGCTGCCGGTCAACAACAGAGCAACCAGAACCAGTGCGCCAAACTTGAACAATGTCGATTCCCTCACCGCTTAACCGACCTGGCAAAGATTCTACAGGAACCTACAAGGCAACGCTGCTTCCCGCCATGGCGAAGCAGCCATCCACAGGCGGTTCAGCCACAATGGCACTCACTCAGGCACATACGGCGCTGAAGTTCCTCCTTTTTCTCGAGCCGTCCTCTTGCCGTCTGGAAGCCAATAGAGAATCTCCCAGCGTGTCAGAGATTCCCAGCTGAGTGTGATTGGTTCAGCCGGGCGCTTCAACGGCGCCTGGGACGTCGACCGCCGCGATCTCGTCGTCGTCCGGCGAGAATAGAGATAGCTGCATGACCTCGTCCATGTCGATGGTCTTGAGCTTGGGGCCGTCGAGAATTTTGCCTGCCGCGCTGCGGCGCTCCATTCTGGTCATCAAGTCCTGCGCCCGGTTGATGATCTCCATCGGCAGCCCAGCCATGCGCGCGACTTGAATGCCGTAGCTGCGGCTGGCGCCGCCCGGCACCACTCGCCGGATGAATTCGACGTGCCCTTCCGTCTCCTTCACCAGCACCTGATAGTTGGCAATTTGCGGGAAGAAGTTGGCAAGACCGTTCAATTCGTGATAGTGCGTGGCGAATATCGTTCTTGCCCGCACCCTGTTGGCAAGGTACTCGGCCACCGCCCAGGCAATGGCCACCCCGTCGTAAGTGCTCGTCCCGCGCCCGACCTCATCGAGCAGGATAAGCGAACGCGCCGTGGCGGACAGACAGCACTGGGTCGTTTCACTCATCTCCACCAGAAAGGTCGACTGCCCCTGCGTCAGATCATCGACGGCACCAATTCTGGTGAAGATGCGATCGACAAGCCCGATGCGCGCGGCCTCGGCCGGGACGAAGCTGCCCATCTGGGCCAGAAGCACTATGTGAGCCACTTGCCTGAGCAGGCTGGACTTGCCCGACATGTTGGGCCCGGTAAGGATGATCAATTGATGACTTTCACTGTTCCCCTCCAGGAGCGTGTCATTGGCCACGAAGCGCCCCATGGGCAGAATCTTCTCGAGCACCGGATGCCGGCCGTTCCTTATCTCGATGGAAAGAGACTCGTCCACCCGCGGACAGACGTACCTGCCGTCAATTGCCACCTCCGCCAGCGAGAGCAGCGCGTCCAGGCAGGCCAGCTGCCGGGAGATCTCACAGACATCCCTGCCGTAGCCGACCAATTGCTTGCGGAATTCGACGAACAGCCGGTATTCCAGCTCAGACTGTGACTTCTCGGCATTGAGGATCCTGGCTTCGTAATCTTTGAGCTCAGGGGTGATGTACCGCTCGGCATTGGTCAGTGTCTGCTTGCGGACATAATCGGCGGGAACGGCGGTGGCGTTGGCGTGAGTGACCTCAATGTAGTAGCCGAAGTTGTTGTTGAAGCCCACTTTCAGCGAGCGGACGCCTGTGCGCTCCTGCTCGCGGCGCTGGAAGTCTTCCATCCATTTCCTGCTGCCGCCGAGAAGCTCGCGCACCTCGTCCAGCTCGGACGAATAGCCGCTCCGGAACACCCCTCCCTCGCTTATCTCCCGCGGAGCCTCTTCGCTTATGGAAGAAGCGATGATCGATTGCAGCTCCAGCAGCCGGGGGGAGGGCTGGCCCAGCACCGACAGGTAGGGGCTGGAACTGCCAGCCGTGAGCGAGCAAACATGAGGCAGGATTTCCAGCGACTGAGCCACGGCCAGCAGATCGCGCGGGTTGGCTGTTCCCGACGCCAGACGCACTGCCAGCCGCTCGAGATCGGACACCTTGCTCAAAGCGTCCGCCAGCCCCTGACGCCGTTCAAAGCTCTCTATCAGTTCGGCAACGGCCTGCTGTCGTTCCTCTATGGTAGGCACCGAATACAGTGGCTCCATCAGCCACTTGCGGAGCATCCGCCCGCCCATGCTTGTCCTGGTCCGATCGAGAACCCAGAGAAGGCTGCCCTCGAAGCTGCGGTCGCGCACAGTCTCGGTCAATTCCAGGTTGCGCCGGGTGTAGGCGTCCAGCACCAGGTGCCCCGCCACGGAATAAGTCGATATGCCGTGGAACCTGGACATCTGCGAGCCCTGCGTGCGCTCCAGATACTCCAGGGCGGCGCCGGCGGCCCCTGTGGCCAGAGGCATGTCCTGGCACCCGAAGCCTTCCAGGGTAGAGACGCCGAAGACTTGCATGATCCTGCGCCGAGCCGGCTCGAGCTGGAAGAACATGGCAGGCCGGCCGGTGATCTTAAATTGCGTTCGGTCCAGCCAGTCGGGAACGTCGAGCACCTCCTGGGGAACCACCTGCCCCGGACCCGGCCTCAACATACGCTGTGCCGCCAGGATTTCCCGCGGGTTGAGCCTGGCAATCTCGAGAGCGAGATCGTCCTCGCTCAGTTGCGTGACGATGAACTCCCCGCACGAGGCATCGACGCATGCCAGCCCCCACAGGCTGTCACGCCGGGAGGCGGCTTCAGAGCCGCCCCGCAGGAGCGCCACCAGATAATTGTTCTCCCTGGACGGCAGCAGGTTGGACTCGAGCACCGTCCCTGGTGTCACAAGTCGGGTCACCTGGCGCTCGACAGGGCCTTTGCCCGCACCGACCACGCCTACCTGCTCGCAAATGGCCACGGAATATCCCTTGGCCAGCAGGCGGGCCAGGTAAAGCTCATAGGAGCGGAAGGGAACTCCGGCCATGGGCACGCGACCACCGGGATAGCTCGGCTCGGGTCTCCCGGTCAAGGTTATGTCCAGCTCTCGTGCAGCCACATGCGCATCCGAGTCGAAAAGCTCGTAAAAGTCACCGAGCCGGAAGAAGAGCAACGCGTCCGGGTACTGGGACTTGATCTCCCAGTACTGCTTCATCATCGGCGTCAAGCCGGAAGAGTTCGCGCGCACTGACTCGCCGGATCTTTCCACGCCGTCAGCAGCCATGCCGCACCGCTCAGCGGCGGACTCCAGCGGCCCGCCGCCCTCACCCGGTCTGGCCGTGCTCGAACATCCCGAGCCGCCATCCGGAGCGCAGGACAGGACATCCGCACCGCTGCCAGCGGCGTCAGCGCCAGGGGTCTTCGAGCTGCGGCTGCGTGGCGTCTTCGACACTTAACCTCCGCTCATCCCAGCATGCCGGTGCGGTGATGGATCGCTTGCGCGAAGACCAATAATATCGCCTGGAACAGGGCGCGGTGAATGAGCATCTGGTAATATGTGGATTCGACGGGTAGCAAAGGCGTGAACAGGTGATGCTCAACGAAATCCGGGTTATATCAGGCTTGAGGGTGCGCGCGTTGCGGGCGACTACGGCAATCGTGTGCCTGGTTGCTTTGCTGTCTGTGGCTGCGCCGGCGATCGCAGCACCGGCCTCGGCACCGGCCAAGCCTGCTCCCGCCAAGCCCGCGGCCGACAAGGCAGCCCCGGAGAAGCCAGCGCCCAGCAAGACTCCCGAGCCGGTGCTCGAGAATGTCGTCACCGTCACCCCCGAAGATCTGGTCAACAAGCCACAGGACTACCTCGGAAAAAACGTCAAGTTCAATGCCAACTTTTTCGCCTTCAGCAACCTGGCTCTTGATTACAGGCCGGCCTTCCGTTCATCGAAGACGCACCTGTCGTTTCTGGTGCTCCGCCCGAAAAGCCACATACCGCTGTCCGAGCTGAAGCTGGCCATGATGATCCCCAAGGAGAAGGATCCGGAAAGCACCCTTCTGGCAACCCTGAAGGACGGGGATCAGCTCGAGCTGGTCGGCAAAGTCTTTAGCTCTGCCCTGGACGATCCCTGGGTGGAAGTTTTCAAGCTGAAAAAACTGGGCGGTAGCCCCGATGAGAAAAAGAGCGTAGCCAGCAGCGGAGAAGCGGGTAGCAGCGAGAAAACCGGCGATAATAAGCCTGAGGACGACAAGGAAAAGGGCTCCGACAAGTCCAAGAGCCCCGCTCCGGCCAAGTAGGCACCGCGAGAAAAGGCAGTTGTGAGAGCATTTAGGTAAGGAGTACAGTGATGGCAAGCGCCGAACAGATTCAAGCGCTTCTGGCGGCCCTCAACGGCAAGCATGGCATTCTCGGCTGCCTGCTGGTCAACCCTGAAGGCGGTATCGTTTCTTCGTCGCTGCCGCCGGATCTCGATGTTGCCACGCTCGGCGCGCTCAGCGCCACGCTGTTTTCCAACAACGACGTCTCGATCCAGAGAATGAATCGCGGCAATCTGGTTCAGATGACGTTGCTGACAGATCAGGGCATACTGCACTTTTACTCGGTACTCGGACATGTTCTCGTCGTGCTCACCACCAAGGGTCAGCGCATCAATCTCGAGGGGTTAATCAGATCGGTTGAAGAGCAGGGGGCCGCGCTCAGCCGCGTCCTTGCTTGAGGGGGAGTTATGGGCAGAGCCACTGCTGCCGCAATCGCAGTAACTCTTGCACTGACAGCGGTAGCCTCCGACGCCGCACGGGCGCAGGACGCGTACCAGGCACAGCCGCAAGGCGCTTATCAAGGACCGCCGCAGGGCGTCTATCAGGGACCACCACAAGGCGGCTACCCGGGGTCGGCCCCGCCCGGCGCCTACCAGGCACCGCCCATGTATCAAGGACAAGTACAGACAGGAGTCTATGGTCAGCCCCCTGCCTACGGCGGGCAACCAGGCGCCTATCCTCCGGGAGCCGGCTTCCCTCCGGCATACCAGCAGGGCGGCGCCGCGCAGGGGCAGTACTACCCTCCGCCGGGCGGTACTCCGCCGGCTCAGTATTACCCGCCGCCGGGCGGCTACCTGCAGGGCGGAGTGGCCGTCATTGCAGCCGGCACTCACTTTCAGGCGGCTCTCAAAAACTCCATCGATTCAGGCTCCAGCCAGGTGGGCGAGGAGATCCAGGCGACGCTCAACTCGCCGCTTTACTCCAACGGTGCGCCAGTCGTTCCGGCAGGCAGCAGGCTGATCGGGCAGATCACGAACGTGGTCTCCGCCAGGCGCTTCCAGTTCGGGGCCAACGGCAGAGTAGACATTCGTTTCACATCGATTGAAACACCCGACGGCCGCCGCTTTCCGCTTTCAGCCTCGGTGGACACGAGCCAACTGAGACTGAGCGGAGGCACGACCGGCGGACGCATCGGCAAGGGATTGATGACGGTGGGTGCCGGGGCAGCCGCCGGTGCGCTTTTCGGCACGGCACTGGGACCCATAGTCGGAGCCACATCCGACGGCAGGGCCGGCAAGGCCACCGGAATGGGCGCGGTCTTCGGCACTGCCATTGGTGCAGGCGCCGGCGCGGTTGGGGCGGCAGCCAGAAAGGGGTCGGAAGTAAAGATTCCAGCCGGCACGGCTCTGCCGATCCAGCTCGATGAGTCGCTGCAGGTCACAACCGGCGGTCCGCCGCCTGTACAGCAGCCTTATGGCGGCTACCCGGGCGGCTATGCGCCACCGGTTACCCAGCCGGCCGGCGGCTATTACCCGCAATAAGCACCCTCAATCGCCCCCGTATCGCCGGTCGCGCCGGGCAAATTCGGCCACGGCCTTTTCGAACTCGCCTGGCGTAAACTCGGGCCAGAGAACCGGCGTGACATAAAGCTCTGCATAGGCTGCCTGCCACAGCAGGTAGTTCGACAGCCGCATCTCCCCGCCTGTGCGGATGATCAGGTCGGGATCGGGCAGGTCGCCTGTGTACAGGCACGAACTGAGCAGCTCCACGTCGATATCCTCCGGGCTCAGCCGCCCTGCCTGCACTTCGCGCGCAAGCTTGCGCACGGCCTCGGTCAGCTCCAGGCGCGAGCCGTAGTTGATCGCCACCTGCAGCGACAGCCCGGTGTTGCCGCTCGTGCGCTGGACCGCCTCCTGAAATGAACGCTGCAGGTGGGGCGGCATGTCCTCAGTCTTGCCCAGGAATCTCAGCCTCACATTGTTGGCGGTGAGCTCTTCCAGCTCGTCACGCACGACCGAGCCGAACAGCTCAAAGAGATAGTTGACCTCATCCGGGCTGCGGTTCCAGTTCTCGCTGGAGAAAGCATAGACGGTGAGATACTTCAGACCGTTGGCGCCTGTGTAGCGGACCAGCTCCTTGAGCGTTTTGACGCCCTCCCTGTGTCCCATAAGACGCGGCAGGCCCTTCTTGTCCGCCCAGCGCCGGTTGCCGTCCATGATGATGGCGACGTGCTCAAGGGGGAACGCCTGCCCGCGCCGGGCAATCTCGGGCTGAGTTCTGGCTTTCTGTACTGACAAGCTTGCTTTCTCCCGGTGCTGCCGCTTCCAGGTCCTCGCGTTGGGCGACTGGCTGAGCGGCTCCAGGGCGGTCCCTGAAAACAGTCATTTTACCGCCAGTCAAGTGGCGCGTCGCACGGCCAGCCCGCCTTGTGTCCGGTCAAGCGGCAGGGGCCAGGCAAAATGCCCGCCGCATCGGGATCCGGTAGATGTCATAATCAAACCGGACGCTTTACATAAAGAATTGCTCAGGCAGGAAGGGCGGCCAACGCGGAGACAATCGAGCGATCCCTGTTTGGCAGTGGTTCGCCTCAGCGCTATCATCTATCACCATGCTTCTTAAGCCTACATATCTGGTTGACGGAGATATAACGGATATCGATCTCGATCTCCTCGCCTCCGACGGCATACGCGGTCTGATCCTCGATCTCGACAGCACGCTTGTGGCGCCGCGCTCAGGCGTTTTGACCAGGGAAGTGGAGGAGTGGCTCAAGCGCGCCCGC